>JAPLMC010000035.1:0-4619 GCA_026387215.1 Candidatus Omnitrophota bacterium | reverse complement strand
GCTTTGCGGTGACGAGGCGGATTCGGGATCAAATTTTGCTTTGCAAAATTTGGGAGGCTTTATGAATTATATTAAGAGTTTAATAGTTCTTTTTTCATTAGTCACTTTAACAGCCTATGCGCAGGAAGAAGCCAAGGAAAAATTTCCAAAGGTAGGCTATGTAAAAGATGATGGAGCGATAGTTAAAGCAGGAGATAATGAGAATTTTGAAACTCTCTGCACCTTATTAAAAGCTGATTCTGTAAAAATCATAGACAGGCGCTATAGCTGGCTTAAAATCTTATTGCCCAGAAAAGCAGCCCTGTATATTAACAGCGATTACGTTACGCTGACTTCTGACGAAAAAGGCATAGGCATAATAAATGCTGCCAATGTAAATTTGAGGGCGGGCGCAGGCACAAGATATTCCATAATCGGCCAGATATCTAAACCTGAAAAGGTTTCAATATTATCAGAAGATGCTGGATGGTATAAAGTAGAACCGCCTTACGGCATAGCAGGCTGGATACATTCTAAGCAGATAGATATAACAACAGATAAAAACGAGATAGATCCTTCTGAGCAAAAAGAGACAGTAAAAAAGAAAAATCTTATACCTTCAGTCTTGGCTAATCAAAAAGAAGCAACCAGCTCTTCTACTATAAGACTTAACGCAAATTATCCTGCACCTACTAAAGGCAATCTGTCCGTATCTACCTCAACAAAGAATAATAGATGACACTACTCGTAAGCCTTTTAATATTTTTCTTCGCGGTTATTATACACGAATACGCTCATGGGTGGGTTGCATGGAAATTGGGCGATTCTACTGCAAGATTTATGGGAAGGCTTACGCTCAATCCTATTGCGCATATTGATCCCATAGGTACTATATTCTTGCCGCTTATTCTTCTTATGACGCATTCTCCTATACTCTTCGGATGGGCAAAGCCTGTTCCTGTGGATTTCTTTAATTTAAATAATCCAAAAAAAGACATGATATGGGTAAGTCTTGCAGGCCCTGCAGCGAATATAATCTTTGCAATAGCATTATCTTTGATAGTAAAAATCCCTTTATTAACAACTAGCCACTTTGCTATAACTGTAATAACAACTGCTATTATGGCAAACCTGGTTCTGGCTGTTTTTAATCTTCTGCCTATTCCTCCTCTGGATGGATCAAGGGTTCTTATGGGTCTTTTGCCATATCATTTAGGTGTTGAGTATGCCAAAATTGAGCCATATGGCTTTATAATAATATTTGCATTACTCTGGCTAGGCGTTATAAACACTATAATTTGGCCTGTTGTAATTATTCTAACAAGACTGCTAGGCGTAAATTTTTGAATGTGCTCATATCAACCAACATAATCTTGACATTCTGACAATGTCACTTTTGTAAAGATCTTGGAGGGTTGATAGATTGGCAAGCTGAAACCTAGTATCAAACCATCATAAACTTTACAAATTAACAATGTCGCTTTTGTAAAGTTTATGCTGTGAAGACGTGTCTGAAAAAAATATGATATGCAAAAAATAAAAGTTAATCTTGGAAAAAATAGTTACAATATATTAATATGTTCTGATGAACTTAATAAGCTTGGGCCATGTCTAAAGCGCTTGAACATAGGTAATGATGCAGTAATAGTTACAAATGTAAAAATAAAAAAACTTTTTGGAAATAAACTTAAAAAGCAACTTGTTTCAAGCGGTTTTAACGTGAAGTTTGAAACAATCCATGATGGAGAAAAAGCCAAATCAGAAAAAGAATGCATGAGGCTTTTAAACAATATTTCTAAGATAGATACTTTGCGCAGGTTATTTATAATAGCGCTTGGAGGAGGGGTAACTGGAGACCTTGCAGGGTTTACTGCCAGTGTTTACAAAAGAGGTATTCCGTATGTGCATGTCCCTACAACGCTTCTTAGCCAAGTGGATTCAGCGATAGGAGGGAAAACAGCTATAGACCTGAGCGCAGGGAAAAATCTGGTAGGGGCGTTTTATCAGCCAAAACTTGTTTTTAGCGACTCGTCATTTCTGAAGAGCTTGCCAGAAAAAGAGATAATATCAGGCCTTGCGGAAGCTATTAAGTACGGAATAATAAAATCGCCCCATCTCTTTAGTTTTATTGAGAAAAATTATAAAAAAATTTTAAAATATGATAAAAAATGCTTGCAGCGCATTATATATGAATGCAGTTTTATAAAAGCCAGGATTGTTGAAAAAGATGAAATGGATAATAAAAATATTCGTGTGGTTCTGAACTTAGGGCATACCATAGGCCACGCCATAGAAGCTGCAGTTAGCTACCACAAAGTTTATAACCATGGCCAGGCAGTAGCTCTTGGTATACTGTCCAGTGTTTATATAGCCAGAAAGATGAATT
The DNA here is from genome assembly GCA_026387215.1 of Candidatus Omnitrophota bacterium. Taxonomy (GTDB): domain Bacteria; phylum Omnitrophota; class Gorgyraeia; order Gorgyraeales; family Gorgyraeaceae; genus UBA10183. The sequence goes on along the minus strand of JAPLMC010000035.1, from coordinate 2,254 downwards.
TGTTAACAGAAAAGAGCAGCCACAGGATAGCAAATGTAATTAAAAATGTAGGTTTACCTGTTAAACTGAAAAATGTAAACCTAAAAAATATTTTATTAGCCCAGAGCCATGATAAAAAGTTTATTCATGGTAGAAACCGCTTTGTTTTGCCATTAAAAATAGGCAAAGTTATTGTTAAGGAGAGCGTACCTGAGCATATTGTAAAAGATGCTATTAAAGGACTCTATGAGTCTAAAAAAAGATAAACATAGACTTAAGAAGCTTAAAATTTTTGAAAAATCAATAGGGTATGGGTTTAGAAATAAATCCTTGTTAAACCAAGCTCTTACGCACAAATCATACGCAAATGAAAAAAACATGGAGCATTCCAGTGATAATGAAAGGCTGGAATTCCTTGGTGACTCTGTGCTTGGAGTAGTTATAAGTTATACACTTTACAATGAGTGTCAAGGAGAAGACGAGGGCATTCTTACTCGTTAGAAATCGCAACTGGTAAGCGGAGAAACACTTGCTAGGATAGCAAAGGAATTGGAAATAGGCGAATATATTCTGTTAGGTAAAGGGGAAGAGGCTTCAGGCGGCAGAAGGCACATGTCAAATCTAATGTGCGCTTTGGAAGCTATTATTGTAGCAATATTTTTAGACGGAGGATTAAAGGCTTCGCATGTTTTTATAAACAGGGCATTAGGGACTGAGGTAAAACTTGTAAAAGAAGGAAAAGGGGCAAAGGATTATAAGTCAATGTTCCAACAGGTTGCGTTAAGAAAATTTAAAGCAATGCCTTGCTACAAAATACTTTCAGAAATAGGTCCTGACCATAAAAAGCATTTTATTGTAGAAGCAGTGGTCCTAAGCAAGAGATGCGGGATAGGTTCTGGCCCAAACAAAAAAAGTGCAGAGCAAGCATCTGCTAAAGAAGCTCTTGCCGCGCTGGAATCAGAAAAAGAAATATTATAATTTATTTTATCTATCAAATGCTGTTTTGCTATATGCTAAAGCTACTATTTTAAACTCAGAGTAAACTCGCTTCCGTCTTTTTTTTCAATCTTTACAAGATCTCTGGTTATACTTGTAATTTCTCCTCCAGAAAACTTATCTCCTTCTTTGACGATTCTATCATTAATAATGGCCCATTTGCCTTCGTTACCATAAACGATGCCGTTTAACCTTACAATGTCTTTCGATTTCATCTCTCTTGTCACCGGGTTTTGTTCTATGTTATTCAAAGTTGACTGAATTGCAGACGCAGGTTTGTTGTATTTATTCGAAGCATTGCCGTAATTGAAAACAGACATATTCTTATATAATACCCATGATCCAAAAAAAGACGCTATGATAACAAAAGACGTGATTAGTACAGTGATCCATTTTTTATCAGAAGTTGGCTTAGTTTTTTGAATTGGAATTAGCGTATTCTGATCTTTTGACTCAAGTCCTTTGCCTGCTTTTTTTAAAGCGTCATTGACTATGCTCATCAAACACCCCCTCAATTTCTTTAGCGCATTTTTTAACCATGTTGGCATCTATTGTTTTTTTATCAATAGTATAACCTGCCAGAAGTGATTTATCGCATACTATATTTATTAACCTGGGTATTCCTCCTGAGAATTTAAATACTTCTTCAAGAGCATCCTTGTGAAAAATATATTCATTGCTACAGCCTGCCACATGAAGTCTGTGAGATACATAGCACTTGGCTTCATGCCTGGATAAAGGGGCTATGTGGTACCTAATCGCTATTCTTTGACGCAATTGTTTTAATTCTCCCGAAGCAAGTTTCTCCCTCAATTCAGGCTGGCCTACAAGTATAATTTGCAATAGTTTTTCTTTTTCTGTTTCAAGATTTGATAAAAGCCTTACTTGTTCTAGAAGCGATGGTTTTAAATTTTGAGCTTCATCTATAATAAGCACAACATTGTTCCGGTGATTTAACTGTTCTAATAAGAACTTATTCAGTTCATTAAGAATTGTTATTTTATTTTTGACTTTTACCTGTATGCCGAAATCTTCTGTAATAGCCTGCAAAAGTTGAAGTTCCGAGAGATTTCCATTTAGAATAAAAGCTGTTTTTGTATTATTATCCAGCTGATTAAGAAGGGCCTTACATACAGTTGTTTTTCCTGCGCCTATCTCGCCTGTAATCTCCAGGAAGCCCATGCGTTCTTGAATCCCATATCGCATGTGATTAATAGCTTCAACGTGTTTTTTGCTGAGATAAAGGAAGTTAGGATCAGCTGTAACGCTAAAAGGCTTT
>JAPLMC010000013.1 GCA_026387215.1 Candidatus Omnitrophota bacterium | reverse complement strand
CCGGGTTCCCTTTTACTTTTACCGCATTTTTATTTTCCATATTTTCTCCTTTTTCAATAAACTTTACAAAAGTGACATTGTTACATTGTCAAGATTGTGTCGCGAAGGCATAAACTTGACAAAAGTGACATTGTCAGAGTGTCAAGTTGTTTGTGATATTAATGCTTTCATTTCTGGGCTTTCGCCTTTGCCTACTTTTATAAGGTATGCTGCTATGCTCAGATTCGCTCTTATCTTAAAAAGTGCGACCTGCTCCATGAAATCTGCAGGTATATTATCAGACTCCTTTACATAAGTGTCAATAAAATCTGCTTCTTTGCAATATTTTAAAATCTCGGGATGCGCATAAAACTGGCTCTCGAACTGGGATAAAAAATATCCCACGTCAAACGAACGTGGAAACAAAATCGCATTACCAAAGTCTATCACGGAGATAAAAAGAGTTGTTATATCCTGCTGCCTATCCTGGCCTATTATAATATTTTTTGGATGATAGTCTCCGTGATTCAATATAAATGAATCTTTGCGTTTCAAATAGATCTCTTCTTCTTTATTCTTTATCAAATTTATAATGGGTTCTATCTGCCTAAGATATGGGCTTTTAGTCCCAACAAATGCGTTCAAATACGAATCAAATCTTTTGCGCTCTTTTACCATCACGCCTTCTGCCTCGCCTTGTCTTATAGCTTTATTATGAAATCTGGCAAGCCACTGCGCTGTCAGCTTAAAATAATTCATCCCAATAGATTTATCGACATGCGCCAACAAATCAAAAAGATTTTTCCCGCGCTGGCCAACCTCAATAATAAGTTTTTCCTTCTCATTTACCTCTATTATCCCCGGCACCCTGAACTGATTTTCTGCAAATCCATTTTTATATAAAAACGCTGTTATATTTGAAGAAAATTTTACAGCATCCCACTTTTTATCATCAGTTATATTTTTCAATATAATCCTGTTTCTGGATTCATCTTCGCCTTTTGTGCCGATTGTAACTTCTGTTACTACAATATTCGTACCTGAGCGTAGAATTTCTTTAAAAAATGGCCTGCATCTTGATTTTTTAATTTCAGTTACAAGATCCTCGATTGTGAGTATCGGATGATCAAACTGCGCAGGGTATACGCCTGCCATATCTTCCGCATGAGCATCACTTCCGCTTACAGCTGTAAACTTATATTCATGCCAAGCTTTTAGTCCCAGATAGTTTTCCTTCAGAGTCTGGTTCATGCTGAATATCTCTATTGCGTCCAGCATAGAGTTCAATAATTTCTGTTCTCCAGGGATACTTCCATTTCTAAAAGGGTGGGCCCACACTAAACCAGCGCCTGGGAAAAGCTCTCTTAAATCCTTTAAACTTATTTCCCCCTCAATTGTTCTGTCTGCCCCTAACACAAGAACATGTCCAATATCTGTTTCCACTTCCTGGCCTGCCATTATCAAAAAATTTTCATCCAGCTCCGCTTCAACCCGTAGCGCCTTTATCTCATCCTCTCCCCATAGATAATGATGCTCAGTGATAACAACCCCTTGCAATTCTTTTTTCTTCACCTGTTTGACAAGATTTACGGGAGCTATTTGGCTACACTTAGAATACTTTGAAGTATGACAATGCATTTCTAATAACATAATTATATGATACCATTTTAGTATCTTAAAAGCAATATTAAACTTTTATCAAAAAAAATGAGGCCCGCATCTTACGATAACGGGCCTCATTGGCAAACTAGTTTTCCGCTCAGTTACACCTTTACTACATTTGTGGCTTGTTCGCCCTTAGGACCATTCTGTATGTCAAATTCCACTTCCTGGCCTTCTTCTAAAGACTTATAACCGTCTCCCTGTATAACGCTATGATGTACAAACACATCCTTACCGTTCTCAGGCGTAATAAATCCATAACCTTTCTGGTTATTGAACCATTTTACTTTTCCTCGCGCCATTATTCACTACCTCCTTTCTTTAAGATTATAGCAAATAATGGCAGAAACAAAAACACCGTAAGGTTAATGCTCTTATACCTTACGGCTCCAGACTTCTTAACCACTTATTTACTACTACTTACTATTTGCAAATAGTATAACATTTTTTCTGTTTTTGTCAAGAATTATTTTTTCGGCTTTCTCCTGAGAGCTTTTTCCATCCTTGCGCAAGCTTCTTGGAAAGTCCTGCCTTCTGTAATATTATTGCAGCATATTGCAGCGTATCCCTTGCGATTCCTTATCTTGAAAACAGTTACCGCTTTGCCCCCTATTTTCATATAGCTTCCTTTCATTTGCCTTTCATGGCTTTTTCTATGTTTGCTAAATCTTGTTTTATCCCTGGCTCGTCCGGTTTTAATTTCATGGCCATTTGAATATACTTATAAGCCTCTTTAAACCTCTTGGATTTGTATAAAAGTTCTGCTTTTGTGCTCAAAATCAGGCCATTGTTTGGATCTAACATAATAGCCCTTTCAATTATTTTCAATCCTTCTTTAATATTTTTACCTGTCTCATAATATGAATACGCCTTGTTATTATAAGCCGCGGCCAGAAGCTCAGCCGTATCCTGATCGTTGAAGCCACGATTAAACACATGCTCAAGCCTTTCTATACCTTTATCGTATTCATCCATAGCTAAAAATATATAACCCGCGCAATACGCTAATTTCAAATTCTTCTGGTCCAGCTTATATGCCTTATTGATCTGGTTGAGAGATTCATTAAAATACGATTTATTATTGGTTTTTAATCCAAGGTGCATATAAGTATTTGATATAGATATGTAAATAGGGATATATGTAGGATTTAGTTCCAAGGCTTTATTAAAAGATTCCATAATCATAGGCAAGTTTCTTTCCATATCTCCATAAGAAAAATCTCTTATAGCTGTTCCCAATATCCTATAAGCTAAATAACTTTTTGGGTTGGCCTTTACAAATTCTTTAAAAAGCTCTATTATGTCATTTCCATTCTTAATCTTATCAAAACAATAAGCGTATATTTCATAATAGAAATCCGTCTCTTTATCAAGTCTGCTCAATATTTTAAGCTCCAGGCCAGCTTCTTTATACCGGCCTTTTAAAATATAATATTTTAATAAAAGCATGCGGCTGGTGATATTTCTGAAATTAAATTTTAATGACTTAAGGGCGGGTTTACTTACATCGCCTAGCCTATCTAGATTAAGATATTCCCTAGCGAAATTCCCATAAATTATATCCCACTCGCTTTTCTCAGGAGTATATTTTATTTCAGACTTTATCGCTTCCAACGCCTTGTCGTATGCACCTATATAATCATAAAAAAAAGCGAGTGCGGCGTAATTAGCATTATTTAAAGGATTTTTTTTGATCTCACTCTGGAACTTATCTATTAATATATACGCTTCTTCTGGAAATGCTTCTCCGGATAAGAATTTTTCTATACTAGGCACCTTCAGTGCAGGCTCATCAGCTAAAACAGGAATGGTTATATAAGCGGATAGACACACGGCGATAAATACAATAACTGCAGCTATGACTTTATTTGTTTTAATTATACTCATAAAAGCTGCATAAAATATACCATATTTTTCTATTTAATCAAGCTTGGCAGGCGTCTATGAGGAATTTTACCATTTTTCCCAGTGTACATTCACCGGATCAAATTTATCTTTTGGCTTTTCATCTCCTACTGGATAACCCACTGGAATTACATTTAAAGGGACTATGTTTTCAGGCATACCCAGAACTTTTCTTATATAATCCATTCTTTCCTTGGATGGATAAGCCCCGGTCCATACCGCGCCCAGACCTATAGATTCAGCTGCAAGAAGTATGTTTTCCGTAGCAGCTGAGCAATCCTGTATCCAAAATTCTTTCCCTTCTCCTGGCAGCGCTTTTTCCATAACTCCACACACTATGATTCCAGCTCCTGATTTGGTAAGCATCTTCGCGTAAGGTAATCCTGCCTCAAGCTCTTCTAATTTGGCTTTATCAGTAACTATCACAAAAGCCCACGGCCTTCTATCCACAGCTGTAGGCGCTGCCATGCCTGCTTTGACAAGTGTCAATAAATCTTCTTTAGTAGCTTTGCGGTCTATATAATGCCTTACGCTTTTGCGGCTATATATCACTTTGAGTGTAGGATTATCTTCAGGATAACCCAAAGCAGCTATTCCAATAAGAAATACAGTTAAGATCATCGATCTGATTATTTTCATAACGCCCCTTTTTTATGCCACCTTTGGTAAAATAAAGTTTACAAAACCGACATTGTCAGTTTGTCAACTTTGTTATATTACATTTAGCAAATTTTACAATCGCATTTTTTGCTCTTCAGAATCTCAATCTGCTCTTTGTAAGAATTTACATATTCGCCCTGTTTGCATTTTCCTTTTGCTAATGCTTTCAAAAGAGGCGTTTTATGCTCATAACCTCTTCTATTCATATCCTGGACCAGCTTATCATGACGCAGATATAAAGCCTTGAGCTTGCCTCTCCACCTAATAGTTTCCGGATGAGCAGAGTAGCCAATTTTGTTTTCAGTTAAAATAGCCCAGATAGCGTGTAACTCTCTATGTTCTCCAAGAAGATGATTTCTGCATAATTTTTTCGGGGAAATATCCCATATCCTCATAATCTTTAATCTAAATCGCTTTCTCTAGCGCCGAAACAATGAAATCTGTTTCCGTCATTTTCGCATTCGGTATGTTGATTTCTTTTATGTCTACTGCACCTTTATCCTGCAGGATATTCCGGAGCGTTCTAAAACATGTACTTACCCCTACCCCGCTGCCTGAAGTAATAAGCGTAATAACTTTTTTGCCTGCCAAACCTGAAATATTATCCAAGTATGTATTGATAGCTGGTGCAGGCGCAAACGCCCATACTGGCAGCCCTATAATTATAATGTCATACGCGCCTACGTTAAATAATACGCTGCCTTCCAGTTCACATCTTTTTCCAGACCTAGCAGCCATGCACTGGCTGACAAACGACGTCAGCTCCTGTTTCGGCTTCAGCCTCTGTATTTCTACATCTCCTTTTTCCTGCAAGGCTTCTCTAAATATATTAACCACCTTTGCAGTGTTTCCGCTGTAAGAATAATACGTTATAAGGATTTTCATAATATCCTACTGTTTCTTTTCTTTTTCTATAGGTATCACGCCCGCCATTTCTCCTACCATATTAATTAACTGAGCGTTAGAAGGAACAACTATTTTTGAATTATGCATAAGGGCGTTTTCAACTGCCTGAAGCTTTCTTAAAATCTGCGCATTGCCTACGAAAAATTTTTCAGCTGCCTCATTTACTAGCATTATTGCTTCTGCCTCTCCCTGAGCCTCCAAAATCTTGGCTTGCCTTACACCTTCTGCTTTTTTAATCTCGGCTCTTCTTGCGCCGTCTGCAAATGTCTCAGCAGCTGTAGCAAAATCCACCGCAGCGATTTTTTCATTTTCCGCTTTCACCACCTTATTCATCGTCTCTTGAACGTCTTTAGGCGGATCTATTTCTTTTAACTCTGTCCGCACAATCTCAATGCCCCAGCTTCCCGTCTCATCGCATAGCGTTTTATGTAATTCCGAATTAATTTTACCTCTTTCGCTGTTGGCAGATTTAAGAGTAAGTGTGCCTATAATATTTCTAAGGGTAGTCCTAGCCAGATTAACAATCTGCCACTTATAGTTATTTACGCTGTACAGAGAATTTTTAACGTTTTCCTCATCCGCCTTAACCTTGAAATAAACCTGGGCATCCACACGAGCGTTAAGATTGTCATTGGTAATAATCTCCTGCGGCTCCGCGTCAACCATCTGTTCCGTTACATTCACCATGTATATATTTTCAATCATGGGTATAACCCAGTTAAACCCTGCGTTTGCAAACCGGTTATATTTACCAAGCCTTTCGATCAAGCCTCTGTGAGTAGGCCTCACTATCCTGATGCCAGAGAAAAATATAAACATGACTACTATAAGTACTGCATAAACGATATTCATCACCCCTCCTTGTTTTTGTTTATTATATCACTTATACAAAAAACTTGCTTTAAAAAAATATAGCAACTTCACACTATATTATTGTCAAAATGTAAAGTTGCTATATATCTTGAGAGCGTATTTAAACAGGATAGTTATGGTGTTGTTACGATATTACATCTTAACTATATTTTTTAAATATTTGTAATTGCTATCAACTTCTCTGTTCTCAAAAATTTTAAGCTCAGCTCTTTTAGATACGACTGCCACATCATGCCATATGAACTTTTTTAAAACTATTGGCTTATCCAGTAAGAATACTTTTAATTTTTCAGGATTTTTGTAAGTGGCAAGCGCTATAATAACTCTACCGCTTACAGGTTCAAAGGTCTCCAAACTATCATGGTATTCCACGCGCGCTATAGTGCTGCTGCGCACAATAAGATATCCTATTCTCCATCCATCTGATTTTACTTTTAAGAGTATACCAAATTTATTCCCTTTGCCATTATCTTTTACACATCCTTTATCTATAATATAACCGTAGGGCTTTATATTTGCATGTGTAAGTTTATGAATCTTCATTTTTATTTATGCCTCTTGGATTTTATATAATTTTTTAAACGTGAAGCATAAATTATATAGAAAAAATTAAGTGCTGTCAATAGGAGAAAGGGTGAGTTAGGCACTGAAAAAAAAGATAACAACACCTTATATCATATCTCAGTGCCTGACCCATCCTAACCCCTTGAAACAGGACGCCCCTATCTACGTTCATTTACGTTAGAGAAATGTCCGCAATGCACCTTTAATCTCAGTTGTAGGATCATAAAGAGGCTCGATACTTTCCAATAATTCCAGATCTTCAGTTATAATCTCTCTTAATTTAGCAAAAACTCTAGGCAAAGAAATATCAGGATATGCATGAGAAATTTCTTTTTCCGAATATCCATCAAGATATAGCTGAATAGCCTTTTGTTCTGCATCACTCAATTGGCCTATTGCTCTTGCCAGGCTATCCTTAAGAAGAATAGCATCTATGCTTCTTTCCACACTGTCAGATGATGCTATAACTTGTTCATAATCAGGCATAATATCCAAAAGTAAAAGTTCCTTGGCATAACCTCTGATAATAGCCCTTAAAGAACCAAAATTACGGCCGAAAAATTTTAATATCCATACAGCCATATTACCGTATTTTTGCTCAAATTGCTGTCTTGTCGTATTTATGGGCATTTGCTCTATTTCAGATCTGATTTTAGTAAAATCTAAATTCATAATTTCTCTTAATAGCGGTAGTGGGTCATCCATAAATGCAAAGGTTATTAACATATCTCTAATAAAATACTCTGAGTAGCCATCTCCTTTTTCTTGCACAATAACTCTTTTTAATCCAATTAACTTTTTGATTTCTACTTCGCTGCTGGAACTGCGTAAAATTAGGGCAATATGAGTACTTTCTGTAATGCCTATGCTTTTCAATGTTTTAATAAGGCGTTCGATTTCTACTTTCTTGCGAGAACTCTGTAAAATCAAAGCGATATGAGTGCCCTCTGTAATACCTAGACTTTTTAATGCTTTAATAATGCGTTCGATTTCTGCTTCGCTGCGGGAACTTTGTAAAATCAGGGCAATATGAGTGCCTTGTGTAATACCTAGACTTTTTAATGCTTTAATAATGCGTTCGATTTCTGCTTCGCTGCGGGAACTGTGTAGAATTATGGCAATATGATAACCTTCTGTAATGCCTAGGATCTTTAATGTTTTAATAAGGCTTTTGATTTCTACATTGCTGCGAGAGCTATGTAAAATCAAGGCAATATGATAACCTTCTGTAATACCTAGGATATTTAATGTTTTAATAATGCTTGCGATTTCTACATTGCTGCGGGAGCTTTGTAAAATTAGGGCGATATGAGTGCCCTGTGTAATGCCTAGACTTTTTAATGCTTTAATAATGTTTGCGATTTCTACATTGCTGCGGGAGCTACGTATAATCATGGCTATATGAATGTTATGCGTAATGCTTAAACTTTTTAATATTTTAATAAGATTTAAGATTTCCACTTCGTTGCGGGAGCTTTGTAAAATCAGGGCAATATGAGTGCCTTGTGTAATACCTAGACTTTTTAATGCTTTAATAATGCGTTAATAAGGCTTTTGATTTCTACATTGCTGCGAGAGCTTTGTAAAATTAGGGCGATATGAGTGCCTTGTATAATGCCTAGACTTTTTAATGTTTTAATAATGTTTTCGATTTCTGCTTCGCTGCGGGAACTTTGTAAAATTAGGGCGATATGATAACCTTCTGTAATGCCTAGGATCTTTAATGTTTTAATAAGACTTTTGATTTCTACATTACTGCGGGAGCTTTGTAAAATTAGGGCGATATGAGTGCCTTGTGTAATGCCTAGACTTTTTAATGTTTTAATAATGTTTGCGATTTCTGCTTCGCTGCGGGAGCTCTCTAAAATCATGGCGATATGAGTGCCATTAAATAAAAACTCCGTTTTCCCGCTTCGTTCAATCTGATACGAAATCAAATGCTCAAGTATGGATAATCGTTCACTCAATTTCTTTAAACGAGCTATTTTTTCTACTTGTCTCTGCTTAAATAAGGGAAAACTATCTCTCTGGATAGACTGCAATGCGCTAATAATTTCTGCTTTGATATTTTTCCTCTTAGTTTCTTTCCTGCTCACTATAGACAATAAATCGTGAATTCTTAATATATGCTGTTTGTAAGGTTGATACATAGATTCTCTTTGCGTAGAACTACATTGTAAAGGAGGCCTAAGCGCGTATACTGTTTCATGCCACAAAAATACTCCCATAGCAATAAATATTATTACAGTATTGATTATTTTATTTCTCTTTTTCATATATTTAATCTCTTTAAAAACTTTTGGGTATCCATAGACAAGAAAAGACCATAGTTTCCCATGGCCTTATCATGAATATATCAATTATTAAAATGAATTATACTAAATTATAGACGATATGTCAATATATTTCACACCAGTGAACAGTGAACAAATGTGTCTACTAATTAACCACCCCAACCCCGTAGGAGGCCTACGGCAACCTACGGGGTTTTCGATATGCTGTTTTTAATGAACTTTACTATTTCCATTGCCCATAATGGAAATGATGAAATGAGGATTACAAGGCACCAGTCAAATAAGCCAAGAGGTTCTGTTTTAAATATCTTCTGTAAAAATGGCTGGTAAACAACTATCATCTGAAGGCCGAAGGAAATAAGCGTGGCGAGGATTAATTTTTTATTTGTTAAAAATCCTATCTTGAAAATAGATTCGACGTTATTGCGGCAGTTAAATGAATGGAATAGCTGAGCGCAGGCAAGCACTATAAATGCGGCTGTCCTTGCCCTTCCAATTCCTTCTCTCTCCACAAATAATACAAGGCTAAAAGCAAGCAAACTGCAAAACGCTATAAAAGCGCCCTGCCATAGCATTAAAAACGCATTTTCTTTTGTTATTACAGGTTCGTCAGGCTTGCGCGGCTTGCGAGCCATTATATTTTTATCAACAGGGTCTACTCCCAAAGCAAGCGCAGGAAAACCGTCGGTAACAAGATTTACCCACAAAATTTGTATAGGTAAAAGCGGGACAGGAAACCCTATAAGGGATGAAATAAACATCACTAAAATCTCGCCTACATTGCAGGATAAAAGATAATGTATGAATTTTTTGATATTATCATATATGCCCCTTCCCTCTTCTACCGCTGAGACAATAGATGCAAAATTATCATCCATAATAACCATGTCGGAAACTTCTTTAGTAACATCTGTACCTGTAATGCCCATGCTTATACCTATATCAGCTTCTTTTACAGCAGGAGCGTCGTTTACGCCGTCTCCAGTCATTGCTACTATTTCGCCATGTTTACGCCACGCCTTTACTATCCTGAGCTTATGTTCAGGAGAAACCCTGGCATAGCCAGGAATGTTATCTATTTTTTCATAAAGCTGCTCGTCGCTTAATTTATCTAGTTCCTCTCCTGAAAGAGCTATTGAACCTTCATAAAAAAAATCTAGCTGCCTGGCTATAGCAATCGCGGTATTTTTATGATCGCCTGTTATCATCACTGTTTTTATGCCTGCGGTTTTGCATTTTTTAATAGCATCTCTTACTTCTTCTCTTGCAGGGTCTATCATTGCCACAAGGCCTAAAAATACGAGATCTTTTTCAATTGCTTCAGCACTATAACTTTCAGGCACTTTCTCCAACGCTTTATATCCTATAGCAAGCACCCTCATCGCGGATGAAGTAAGTTTTTCATTTGTAATTAAAATCTCTTTTTTATCCTTTTCTTCTAAATCTCTAACGCCGCCTGCATCTTCTATCCTGATACAATCTTGTAAAAATATGTCGGGCGCGCCTTTTACAAATGCTATTACTTTATCGCCTACATTCCTCACAATGGTCATTTTTTTGCGCTCTGAATCAAAAGGTATTTCTTCGATAAATGGGTTTTCCCCTTCCAATTCTTTTTTCCATATATTAAGTTTGGCGGCGCAGCTAAGCATTGCTCCTTCCGTGGGGTCGCCTATTATTCTATAGCCTGACACGTCTTTAACAAGGTCTGCCCCATTGCAAAGCGTTGCATAAGAAAGGAGCTTTTTCAGCTCAGGATAATCAGGCCCGTCTATTGTTTTATAATCTCTGATAAATTCGCCTTTTACGTCGTAACCCACGCCTGTGACATTAAATAAAATCCTATTTACATAAACCGCCTGGACTGTCATTTCGTTTTTAGTAAGCGTGCCTGTTTTATCAGAGCAAATGACCGTGGCACAGCCAAGCGTTTCTACTGAAGGGAGTTTTCTTATGATGGCGTTGCGCTTTACCATTCTCTGAACGCCCAGAGCTAAAGCTATGGTAACTACTGCAGGCAGACCCTCAGGTATAGCGGCAACAGCTAAACTCACAGAAGTTAGAAAAACGTCTATAATTTTATTACCACGCAAAATCTGCAGTAAAAATACAAGTGCTACCAGGCCGAAACAGACATAGACTATGAATTTTCCGAATTCTTCGAGACGCTTTTGTAAAGGCGTAGTGTTTTCTTCTACCCCCTGGATCATGCCAGCAATATTACCAAGCTCTGTTTCCATTCCTGTTTCCGTTACAATGGCCCTGGCCTTGCCTAAAGCAATGGAAGTGCCCATATAGACCATGTTCGCCCTGTCAGCCAAAGCCACTTCTTTCTCTTTTAACAAAAGAGTAGTTTTTGCCACTGGGTGCGATTCGCCGGTAAGACTGGCTTCCGCAACAGTAAAATTAGGGGTAATCCATATAAGCCTGGCGTCGGCCGGAATATTATCGCCTGCCTCAAGTTCTATCAAATCTCCAGGAACTATCTTATGAGAGCTTACAATCTGCCGATTTCCATTGCGAATAACTTTTGAATTAGGAGAGGATAGTTTTTTTAAAGCGGCGAGGGACTTTTCAGCGCGGTATTCCTGTATAAATCCAAGTATAGCATTTAATATAACAATTGCGAATATTGCAAAAGCGTCTATCCATTCCTGCAAAAATCCCGAAACAAGCGCTGCTCCTATAAGAACCCAGACAATAAAATCCTTGAACTGGCTTATAAAAATCTCTATAGGATTTATCGCTTTTTTCTCTTTGAGCTGATTGGGCCCGTATTTTTCAAGTCTCGCGTCAGATTCTTCCGGAGAAAGACCCTTAGATACATTCACGCCAAGAGTCTTTTCTATTTCAGATATGTCCAGCTCCCACCAGTTCTTCATGTGTTATTTTTTATCCTGCATCTTAGAGCACATAGGGCAGTTCTTTTTCATTTCTTCCATGGATTTTTTCATTACCTCCATGTCTATTTTTATCTCAACCTCTTTTATAAGATTCATATCTTTGTCGTATTTCGTTATCTTGTTACCCAAAACCACAGCTATCCCTCCGTCATATGTAGCGATAATTTCTCTATCCATAATGCGCCTTACCATCATCTTATGCATAGGACACATGCATCTTCCCATTTCCATACCCTTGTCTTTAGGTCCGAACATATTTCCGAACATACCATAAATAATGCCAAAATTAATCACTTTGGCTCGTCGCCTCATTTCTTTTGTTACTTCTTCCTCTGGCACACCAAAAACTCGC
>JAPLMC010000030.1 GCA_026387215.1 Candidatus Omnitrophota bacterium | reverse complement strand
GGAGAAGAGATAAAAACTGGCCAAAAAGTAAGGGATTTTAAGGTCCTGAATACTGATCTCGGAGAGGTTTTGCTTTCGAGCTTTAAAAATAAAATAAAATTGATTGCCTCAGTGCCTTCGCTGGACACGCCCGTATGCGATCTTGAAATAAAACGATTTAATGACGAGGCGTCAAAACTTTCAAAAGATCTTGTGATTATATTTATTTCAATGGACCTGCCTTTTGCGCAGAAAAGATTCTGTCAAGCAAATGATATAAAGATAGTAAAGACCTTTTCAGATCATAAAGAAGCTGATTTTGGCCAGAAATTCGGAATTTTGATAAAAGAGCTCAGACTTTTGGCCAGGGCGATATTTATAATTGATAAAAATGACGTTATCAAATAGATTCAGGTTGTGCCGGAACTAACCTCTCCGCCTGATTATGACCAAGCGTTATTGGCGTTGAAAAAAATTGTAGAAGATAAATAGTCCCTTGCTAGCTATTGAAACAATGGCGGGCTAGAGACGATTTTTACTTCGTAAAAATTGGAGGTATGTTATGAAAAAATACAGATGCATTGTTTGCGGTTATGTATATGATCCTGCAGATAATAAAAATGTCGCGTTTGAGAATTTACCGGATGATTGGACATGCCCTGAGTGCGGTGTTGGAAAAGATCAATTTGAAGAATTATAATTAAAAACGGGAAGCAGATATTCCTCGCCGCATAATCTTTAATAGCGGGCGGCTCGGGATAAAAGTTGCTTCGCAAATTTGTGGAGGATTTATGGCAGAGTTGGAGGATTTATTGCAGTCCGCTGATTGGAAAAAGGAAAAACACGTGCCGGTTATTGAAACCCTTGAAAAGATAAAAAAAGGGGAAACAGCTTCTGTTAAAGTAGTCGTTGGAAAAGAGATCGCCCACCCTAATGCTACGGCTCATCATATACGCTGGATAGAAGTTTACTTCCTTCCTTTAGGAGAGAAATTTCCATATCAGATAGGGAAATTTGAATTTACTTCACATGGGGAATCAGGCCAGGGCCCGGACACAAGCACTGTTTATACAGCTCCTGAAGTAAATTTAAAATTTAAAACAGAAAAATCAGGCGCGATCTTGGCGTCCTCTTATTGTAATATACATGGCTTGTGGCAAAGTTCTAAAGATATGACAATAGAATAAGCTGAATTTATGGACAACTTTTCAATCCTTATTGCAGGAAAGGCTGGAGACGGCATTGATAAATCAAGCCTGATTATCGGCCACATCTTCAACCAGGTTGGATATCGTATTTATATTTACCGCGACTATCCTTCTGTTATAAGAGGCGGGCATACTTTTTCAATTATAAGGTGCTCTCAGTATAAAATAACTACTCATTTGGATACAGTAGATGTGCTTCTTGCATTAAATCAGGATAGCATTGATTTTCATAAATCCAGGCTGGGTGATAAAGCCCTTATTATCTATGATTCAACTTCAGTAAAATCAGATGAAGGCCTGGGAATTCCTATAGGTATTATAATAAAAGAGGCCAAGGCGCTTGAATTGATGCGCAATTCCTGTATTATCGGAGCGATGTGCAAGGCTTTAGGCATAGGAATGGATGTGCTGGAAAAGGTTTTTAGAAAAAATATATCCAGGGAAATAGATCTAAACTTGGATGTGGCGTTTCGTGGGTTTAGCCAGGCGAAAGAATTTGCTAAAGTAGAAAAATTAAAACAAAAACCCCTGCCTTTGATTACGGGAAATGAAGCAATAGGGCTTGGGCTTATTAAAGGAGGACTCAAGACGTATATTTCATATCCCATGACGCCTAGTTCTGGGGTGTTGCATTTTCTAGCAGAAGTTGCGATAGATTTTTCCTTAAAGGTGATCCATCCTGAAAATGAAATAGCAGTTATGCTTATGGCAGCTGGCTTTTCATATACTGGCGATAGAGTGGCTGTAGGGACTTCAGGAGGTGGATTTTGCCTGATGACAGAAGGATTGAGTTTGAGCGGAATGGCAGAATTGCCAATAGTAGTTGTGCTGGGACAGAGGCCTGGTCCGAGCACAGGCCTTCCAACTTATACCGGACAAACAGAATTGAATTTTGCTCTAAGCGCTGGACAAGGAGAATTTACGCGTTTTTTAGTAGCGCCTGGAGACGCAGAAGAAGCTTATTATTGGTCAACTATATCAATGAACCTGGCGTGGAAATATCAGGTGCCTGCAATTATTTTGTGCGACAAGACGCTTAATGAAGGGACTTATAGTTTTGATGCAGAGTCTATCGGGAAAATAAAAGGCATTGAGCCTTTATTGTGGAATAAAGAAGGCGAGTATAAAAGATACCAAAATACGGAAAATGGAATTTCTTCCCTTGCGTTTCCTTCCGATAAGGACGCTATAATAAAAGTTAATAGTTATGAACATAACGAGGCAGGCATAACCATAGAAGATAAAGATTTAACTGTTATAATGCAGGATAAAAGATTTCGTAAGGAAAGATATCTTCTGGAAGAGCTAGAGCAGTATGAAGTTGTAAAAGTTTATGGTAAGAAAGATGCCTCTATTGCTCTTTTATTCTGGGGGTCGAATAAGGGCCCATGCGTGGAGATAGGGTTAAAGCTTGGCTTAAAGGTTGTGCAGCCGGTCGTATTGTCGCCTTTCCCTCTAAAGCAGTTTAAAGAAGCGCTCAAAGGTGTTAAAAAGATAATATGCGTTGAAAATAATTCCACGGGCCAGCTGGTAAATTTTCTTAAATTCTATAATGTACATATAGACCATAAGATACTGAAATACGACGGCAGGCCGTTTACTCCGGAAGAATTGGAACAAAACTGTGCAAACATCTTGACAAAAGTGACATTGTAAGTTTGTAAAGTTTTTGAGGGTTGGATGATGGGGATGGGGAATGTGAATTTAGCGACTAATGCTAAGAATACGTGGTGTCCGGGATGTGGAAATTTTGCTATCTTGAATTCTATTAAGGCAGTACTCGGCGCGTTGATAGATGAAGGGTTTCAGAGAGAAAAGATAGTGATAGTTTCCGGTATAGGCTGCCACGCTAAAATCGCTGATTATTTAAATGTGAACAGTTTTTATTCATTGCACGGCAGGGTTGTGCCTGTGTGTGAGGCGATAAAACTTGCAAACCCTGAACTTAAAGTGATAGGTTTTGCAGGAGATGGTGATACTTACGGAGAAGGACTAGAACATTTAATATTCGCAGCAAAAAGAAATATAGATATTAATATAATAATTCATAATAACCGTGTTTATGGCCTTACTACAGGGCAATATACGCCTACTTCACCTTTAGGTTTCAAAGGCCGATCTACCCCTGGAGGCACAAAAGAGCAGCCCCTAAATCCGCTTGAACTAATGATGGCCAGCCACGCAAGTTTTGTTGCAAGAGGATATTCTCATGGTATAGAACTTCTCAAAAAAATATTAAAAGAAGCATTGCTGCATAAAGGCTTCAGCCTGGTGGATGTCTTGCAGGTGTGTGTGACATTTTTTAATATGTATGATTACTATAATAGTAGGGTTTATGAATTAAAAGATTATGACACCGGAAACTATGACAAGGCCTTGAAAAAAATAAAAGAATGGGATTATGATTCTGACTCTAGGATACCGCTCGGCGTATTTTATAAAAAAGAAAAGCCCGTATTTGAATATGCACTTAGTAATAAAAATATAAACATAGACGCAAAGATAAAGGAGTTGTTGAATGATTACACCTGATATCGTGCAATTTTTTCATAATCAACGTTTTACAATAATATCCACTATCGATGAAAAAGGATGTCCTCATACTTCCTGTAAAGGCATAGTGGATATAAATAAAAATGGCAAAATTTATCTGCTGGATCTTTATATGGCCGAGACTTATAAAAATCTGAAAAGAGATTCTCATATAAGCATAACCGCGGTTGATGAGCATAAATTCAAAGGATATTGCCTTAAGGGGAAGGCAAAGATTGTGCCGAAAGATAAAGTTACAAAGCGCATTTTGAAATTGTGGGAAGACAAGATTACCTCCAGACTTCTAGAATTTCACATCGGTTATTAAAAAATATACAAGGTGAAAAGGGCCACACAGCGCATCCTGAGGCGCTTTTGCCAAGCCCTGCATATTTGATAGCAGTAGATATTGCTAAGGTTGTAGACCTCATACCACCTCATATAAAAAGAAAGGTAAAGCTATGATTTTGGACCTTATCATTATAGGCGCAGGCCCTGCAGGCATAACTGCCAGCGTATATGCAGCACGCAAAAAAATGAATTTCCTAGTGCTTACTAAAGATATTGGAGGCCAAGCAATATGGAGTTCTGATGTGGAAAATTATCCAGGTTATCAGTTTATAACAGGTCCGGATCTGATGACAAAGTTCCAGGAGCATATGGAGAAATATGGAATTCAAGTGAGAGAAAAGGAAGAAGTTATAGAATTAGAGAAGAAAGATAATATAGTTTATATTAAAACTACTAAGGAAACCTACGAGGCAAAGACAGCAATAATAGCTGCAGGCAAAAAAGTGAAAGAAATAGGCGTTCCGGGAGAAAAGGAATATAAAAATAAAGGCGTTGCATACTGCGTTACGTGCGATGGCCCGCTTTTTGCTGAAAAAGATGTAGCAGTGGTAGGTGGAGGAAATTCAGCATTGGATGCAGCTATACAGATGATGAACATTGCTAATAAAGTTTATCTTATTAATATGACAGATAAATTTACAGGCGATCCTATTATGCAGGAAAAGATAAAAAGTAACCCAAAGGTTAAGATTTTGCACAATACGAGAGTTGAATCGATAGCAGGCGATAAATTTGTCAAAGGCATAAGCGTAGATATACAAGGTAAAAAAGATATTCTGAATGTAAAGGGCGTGTTTATAGAAATAGGCCTGATGCCGAATTCCTGGTTTGTTAAAGGACTTGATAAAAATGAAAAAGGAGAGATAAAGGTTAATTGTGCAAATGAAACAAATGTCCTAGGTGTCTTTGCAGCAGGAGATGTAACTAGCGTGCCGGAAAAGCAAATTGTAATAGCAGCTGGTGATGGCGCTAAAGCAGCGTTGGGAGCATTTAGATATTTGGCGCGTCTGAAATAATTTGAATTCCTTAACCAATTTTGCAGATTGCTAAAAGCAATCTGTAAAATTCAAAGGTGACTATATGTTGAAATCAATAAAGGTTCAGCTTAGTATTTTTCTAATATTATTTGCGCTATATGTGTCTTTTATTGGAAAAGACGCCTTATTTCTATTAAGCCTTGGAATTGGCCTTATTGCTGCAATAGCAACAGATTCTATTATTAGATATTTAAAGACAAAAAAAATCATTATAACTGAAAGCTCGGTTGTCTCAGGCTTGATAATAGGTTATGTATTATCAAGTAGTCAGGTATGGTGGATAGTAGCGCTTGCTTCTATATTGGCTATTGCATCTAAGCACTTGATCAGGTTTAAAGCAAGGCATATATTTAACCCAGCCGGTTTAGGGGTTCTGATAGCTGTTTTTCTTTTAAGTTCTTCTACAGAATGGAAAGGCGCATATCTTTGGTATCTTATTGTTCCTTCTGGCGTTTATTTTGCTTTCAAAATCAGAAAACATGAACTAGTAGGGAGTTATTTTATAACTTCTTTTATTTTATTCGGGTCTCAGGCAGTTATTCAAAATGTGCAAATTTTTAACATACTGGGCTATTTGAATTATTTTTTTATCTTTATAATGCTTATAGAGCCAATGACAACGCCTATGACATATTATGGTAAAATAATATTTGGTTCAGGCGTAGGTGCTTTGGTTTTTGTTTTATATTTACTGGGCATTAAAGAAGCTGAAATAGTGGCTTTGCTGTGTTTTAATTTATTAACGCCGTTATTAAACAAAAGGAGGAAAAGGTGAAAAAAATAGCCTTGTTTTTAATTTTAAGTTTTTTTATCTGTTCAATTGCATACGCTCATCCGCCTTCAGATATAAAAATAACCTATGATTCCGGAACCAAGATTTTAAAGGCAGTTATTATGCATAATGTAAGTGATGTTAAAAAACATTTTATTAATAAGATTGACATAGGCCTTAATGGAAAAGAAATAATAAGCCACACCATAAGCCAGCAGGATAATAATGTGAGCCAGACAGTTAGCTATCTGATACCTGATGCAAAATCCGGAGACGCATTATCGGTGGAAGGATATTGTAGCTTAAGCGGCAGCCTGACAAAAGAAATCAAAGTATCTAAATGATGAAAGAGGCGATGCTTTACGAAAAGCTTAGGGATGGCAAAACGCATTGCTATCTTTGTTCGCATTGCTGTAAAATTATTTCCGGCAGATTCGGACTTTGCGGCGTCAGACAGAATTTGGATGGTAAATTATATACTCTTGTATACGGAGATATAATCGCAAAACAAGTCGATCCTATAGAGAAAAAACCGCTTTATCATTTTCTGCCTGGTTCAACGTCCTATTCCATAGCTACCATTGGCTGTAATTTTAAATGTTCATTTTGCCAGAACTGGGGAATATCGCAACTTTCCAAAAAAGATAATAAGATTTCAGGAAGAGAAGTAAAACCTGCTGATATTGTAAAAGATGCAAAGCTGGCCAATTGTAAAAGCATATCGTATACCTATACAGAGCCGACTATATTTTTTGAATATGCGTATGATATAGCGACTCTTGCCAAGAAAGAAGGGTTGTATAATAATTTTGTGACCAATGGTTATATGAGCACAGAGGCCATTGAAACAATTAAACCGTATCTGGACAGCGCAAATATTGATCTGAAAGGGTTCAGTGAAGAGTTTTATCAAAAATTTTGCCAGGCTCATTTAAATCCGGTATTAGAATCCATAAGAACAATGAAAAGGCTTGGGATATGGGTTGAGATTACGACGCTCATAATACCCGGGGAGAATGATTCGGAAAAAGATCTTACAGGGATTGCAGAATTTATCGCAAGTGCCGGCAAAGAAATCCCATGGCATATATCCAGGTTTCACCCTGATTATAAATATCTGGATGCATCACCGACTCCTGTAGAAACTCTGAAAAAAGCCAAGGCTATAGGAGAAAAAGCAGGTTTAAACTATATATATTTGGGAAACGTATTAGAAGGCAATGATACTTATTGCCATAGCTGTAGAAATCTTCTAATCAAAAGAATAGGTTTTGACGTAGTTCAAAATAAAATAGTAGATTCCAAATGTCCTGAGTGCAGGGCAAAAATCGCAGGCGTATTCTAATACAAGGAGGCTCGTATGAAACTTTTGCATATTATTGCCACGCCCAGAGAAGATGAGTCAAGGACTCTTAGGGTTACGGATGCTTTTTTTGAAGGGTTAGAGAAAAGTGACCCAGAGTGCAAAGTAGATACATTGGATGTTACAAAAGTAAAACTCCCAGCTCTTACAGTTCAGGCAGTAAATGGAAAATATGTATTGCTCGGAGGTAAAGACCTGTCAGATGATCTAAAACCAGCTTGGGAAGATATTATAAAACACATAGAAAGATTTCTTTCAGCAGATGGTTATGTTATAAGCGCTCCTATGTGGAATTTCAGCATTCCTTACTATTTAAAACATTATATAGACATAATACTTCAGCCAAGATATCTTTTCAGGTATACCGAAACTGGTCCTGAAGGGCTTGTAAAGAATAAAAAGATGGCGGTTATTACAAGTCGCGGCGGAGACTACTCTCCTGAAAGTCCGAGCCATGCGTATGACTTTCAGGAACCGTATATCAAGGCTGTATTTGGACTAGCCGGCATAATTGATATTACTTTTATAAATGCCCAGCCTATGGATGCCCTTGGCATGGATGTACAGAAAGAAAAGATAAAATCTTCGCAAGAAATCGCCAGAAAGTTGGGAGAAAAGTTTTTTCTTGACAAATCTTCTAAATGATACTAAGATAGTATCAATTGAAAGGGTGGATGTATGAAGTTTATAACTAGAGATACGGATTATGCATTAAGGGCTCTAATATTCATGTCCAGGGCGTTAAGGCAGGATAGCAAAAAAACAGTGACTGTGGAAGACATAGTAGCTGGAGAGAAACTTCCAAAGGTATTTTTGAGGAGGATATTGCAGGTTTTGGCAAAGAAAAAAATATTATCATCGTACAAAGGTAAAAAAGGAGGATTTTCTTTTTTAGAAGTCCCTAAAAAAATAAGCCTGGCAGATGTAATTGTAATTTTTCAGGAAGAAATAGATTTAACAAACTGTTTTCTTAAAGGAAAGATATGTCCAAACAGAAGCAAGTGTAGCGTTAGGAAAAAAATAAAATCTATAAATTCAGATGTTATAAAAAAATTAGATGGGATAACAATAGAAGAATTATCCAGATAGGAAAGTAATATGGCGAAGCGTGAGATAGTAAATATAGATGAAGGAAAATGTACAGGATGCGGTTTATGTGTGCCGAATTGTGCAGAAGGAGCGCTTCAGATAATAAATGGAAAGGCTAAGCTGGTAAAAGATATTTACTGCGATGGTTTAGGAGCATGTCTTGGTCATTGCCCTGAAGGAGCTATTACT
>JAPLMC010000051.1:1012-7472 GCA_026387215.1 Candidatus Omnitrophota bacterium | reverse complement strand
TGATGCTGCTTATGGCGTGAGGAAGTGTCATAGATTTTTCGCGTGGTACACAAAAGGCGTGCAGAATGTCAGAGTTTTAAGGGAAAAAGCTTTTCGCACAGAAACAAAAGATGAAATGATAGAAATTATAGAATCTTTTAGAAAATTGACCAATTTTTAATATGTATGATATAATAAGTGGAATATAAAAAAAGGCCTCTCGTGACTAATCGCAAAAATCAAGGGTCGCTCGGGGTCAAATTTTGTTTCACAAAATTTGGAGGAATTTATGCATTCGTACAAAGAATTAGGCTTGGTAAATACAAGAAATATGTTTAAAAAAGCGATGGCAGGCAAATATGCTGTGCCTGCGTATAATTTCAATAATATGGAGCAGCTTCAGGCCATAATTACAGCTTGTATAGAGACGAAATCTCCTGTGATACTCCAGGTTTCTTCAGGCGCAAGAAAATACGCAAACCAGATTTTATTAAGACACATGGCAATGGGCGCAATGGAGATAATTAAAACAGCAGGTTCTAATATTCCTGTAGCGCTTCATCTAGACCATGGGGATACATATGAACTTTGTGTTTCCTGCATAGAGTCAGGATTTTCTTCAGTAATGATAGATGGTTCAGCTCACAAATTCGAAGACAATGTAGCGCTTACTAAGAAGGTAGTAGAATACGCTCATAAATATGATGTTACAGTTGAAGGCGAACTCGGGGTGTTAGCAGGTATAGAGGACGAAGTGAGTCATGAAGCGAGCCATTACACTCACCCTGAAGAGGTGGAGGAATTTGTAAAAAAGAGCGGCGTTGACAGCCTTGCGATTTCAATAGGCACTTCACATGGAGCTTATAAGTTTAAACTGAAGCCAGGCGAAAGCGTTCCCCCTTTGAGATTTGATATATTAGAAGAGGTTGAGAGAAGAATACCCGGTTTTTCTATAGTTTTACATGGCGCAAGTTCCGTAACGGAAGAATATGTAGCGCTTATAAATAAATACGGCGGAAAACTTGAGAACACAGCCGGCGTTCCTGAAGAACAATTAAGAAAGGCCGCAACCTCTGCAGTATGTAAAATAAATATTGATTCAGACGGCAGGCTTGCAATGACAGCCAAGATAAGAGAAGTTTTTGCGACTAATCCGAAAGAATTCGACCCGCGCAAGTATCTGGGTCCAGCAAGAGATGAGCTTGTAAAAATGTATAAGCATAAAAATGAGCATGTCGTAGGCTCTGCAGGCAAGGTATGAATATGAAAACCGTCTGTCAAAGTTCCGTGGCGGACTATTGAGATCGCTATGTTAAATAAAATAGCTCTGATAGCAGGCATTATTTTACCTCTCTGGAATATCCCGCTTATAATAAGAATCATAAAGCGTCGCTCATCCAAAGATCTTAGCGTTTTCTGGGCGCTGGGCGTATGGATTTGCCTGTTAGCAATGTTTCCAGCAGGTATAAAAAGCCAGGACATTGTCTATAGATCTTTTACTTTTGTAAATTTTTTCTTTTTTACGCTTGTAATGGTTTTTACAGTGTTATTCCATAAGTAGCAAGTGAAGATCATACCAATATTTATCCCACACGCAGGTTGTCCTCATAGATGCATATATTGCAACCAGCATAAGATTTCCGGAGTATTAAACCTTCCTTCCGCCGAAGAAGTAAAATCCATAATAGAAAGAAACCTCAAGACAATTTCTAAAGGCGAAAACTTGGAAGTTGCATTTTTTGGCGGCACGTTCACGCTTTTACCGAATAATCTTCAGAAAAAATATCTCGATACAGTTTATCCTTATATAAAAAATAAAAAAATACAAGGCTTGAGGATGTCTACTCATCCAGAAGCAGTCACTGAAAAATCCATGAAAATGTTTAAAGAAAAAGGCGGATGTTTGGTTGAACTAGGCGTGCAGTCGTTGGATAAAGAAGTTTTAAAAAAATCTAACAGGGTAGTGGAGTTTGATACAATTAGGAAAGCAGCTCGAACTATAAAAAAATTAGGTCTCGATCTAGGAGTTCAGGTAATGCTTGGCTTGCCAGACGATACGCTGGAAAAGGCGATAAGAACAGCTGAAAAGCTTATAGAGTTAAAACCAAAAACAGCTCGCATCTATCCTGCAATTGTTTTAAAAGGCACAGCTCTTGGGGAGTTATTTAAAAAAGGCAGGTATGAGCCGTTATCAATGCAGGATGCTATAGAATGGTCTGCTAGAGTGTGCGATATTTTTGAAAAAGGTGGCGTAAAAGTAATACGCATAGGCCTTCACCCGTCGCAAGATTTAAATTCAAAAGGAACTATTCTTACAGGGCCTTATCATCCGAATTTCGGAGAGATGGCAAGAGCAAGGCAGATGCGCCATAGAATAATAAATATCTTAGGGCCTAAAAAGATATTAAATAGAAGAGCTATAAAAATATACGCTCATAAGAGTATATTTAGTTTTATATCAGGGCATAAGGGGGAAGAGAAGAGTTTTTTGGAAAATTATTATGCTGTACCTGTCTACCTGACAGATGAGCCAGTTGGTTCACCTGTCAGTTTAGCCGGGGTAAGGATTGAAGATTTAAGAAAGGTTATAGCTGTTATTGATCCCAGAATGCCTCATCAGACAAAAATAAGATTAAAGAAGATGGGATATTGTGTAATAGAAGTTTCCCTGCATCCAAAATTGGCAAAGCCTGTTCGAGGCCACCCTGATATGATGCTATTTTTTTACGGCAAAAAAGTTATTTATGAACCGCATTTAGAAAAGATAGCTGAGATTTTAAAAGATAATGGCTATGAATGTATTAAAGGAGAAAGCATCAAGTCTAAGGAATACCCAAATGATATTATTTACGATGTTGCTGCTATCGGGGAATCCATAATCCGCTATAATGGTAAGATAGAAAAAAATATAGAAATTTTAAAAGCAAAATTTATAAGGGTTAAGCAAGGGTATGCGAAATGTTCTGTAGTAGTTGTGGACGATAAGCATATTATCACCTCTGATAAGGGTATAAAAGATATTTGGGGCAAAAAAGCTTTGCTTGTAAGGCCTGGCAGCATAAATCTTCCAGGCTACAAGACAGGATTTATAGGAGGAGCTTCAGGTAGCCATGAGGATAAAGTATTTTTTACAGGTTCGCTGAAGAACCATCCTGACGGAGCTTTGATGAGAGAATTTATAGAGAAAAGGGGTAAAAAGGTAGTAGAATTATCCAGCAGCCCACTCTATGATACAGGAAGTATCTTATTTTTTGACGTCCCATTCCACCCCAGGGGTGATACCCCTGGGGTGGAATGTTAGCACATTATGATCTTTGCGGGTTTGAAGCCGTTGAAGTTTGGTACAGCGCTTGCGCATGAGTAGGCGCCTATATTTTTTACATATACTACATTACCCACGTCAAGTTCAGGAAGGTCTTCGCTTAAAGAAATTGTATCAAATGAATCACATGTAGGCCCAGCCAAGGTGCTCAGGAATCTCTGCCCGCGCTTGAGAGTTCTAAATTCATACTTACAATGATCAAACACTATTCCTGAAAAATCTCCGTAAAGTCCATCATTAAGATAATAATAATTTTTATTATTTCTAAAGGTCCTGCCGATGACCTGGGTTACTAAAATTCCGGAAGGTCCTACCAGAAATCTGCCAGGCTCAGCAATGAATTTTACATTTTTTTCAAAAAGTCTTTTTAATTTTTTTCTTATCTGAGTTGCCATACGTTCAAATGTAAGATGGGAGTCTTTTTCAAAATGTTTTATGGGAAATCCGCCTCCTATATCCAGTATAGTTAAGAATAAGCCGGATTGTTTTGCTTCATTAAATATGGCTGAGGCAACCTCAAGCGCTTGCAGGTAATTTTCCGCATTAGTGCATTGCGAGCCCACATGGAAACTTAATCCCACAGGTTTAAGGCCCATGGACCTCGCTTTTTTAAGGAGAGATATAGACTGCTCTGGGTCTGCGCCGAATTTCAGCGACAGCTCAACTATACTTCCTACATTTGCGACTTTTATGCGTATAAGAACCCTGGCGCCAGGGCAGTATTTGGAGATTTTATAAAGCTCAGACTCATTATCAAAGGTCATCATCTTGACCTTTTTTTTATAAGCAGTTCTTATGTCTTCATTTGATTTGATGGTGTTTGCAAATATTATTTTCTCAGGGTTTGCGCCGAGCTCCAAGACCGTATTCATTTCGTTCGCGCTTGCTACGTCAAAACCAGCGCCTAACTCTACGAATTTTTTAATAATCTCTGGATACGGATTTGCTTTTATTGCGTAATAAGGTGTAACTTCTGGAAGAGCATTATGAAAAGTCTTAAATTGTTTTTCAAGCAGGTCCTCCTCTATAAGCATAAGAGGCGAGGAATGTTTTTTAAGCATCTTACGTATCAGATTTTCTATGCCGCCCATTTTCTTTTTCATGATTTAGATGTAAGGAATGTTGTGAATTGCCAAATATCTCTAAGTTTTGGTTTTTTAATACCCAACGTCCTGAAGGTCTTATCATAATTCTTAAGAGGCGTCCAATCAACAGGTTTTGAGATAAAAGGCCCGAGGTACGGTTTTGCAATTTTCATTATGTCTTCATGCGGCAAATCATCTGGCAGATTAAAACCTTTGTTGGGGTTTTTAATCATCCATGATGCAGCTGCTACTACAGATATAGCGACTTGCAGGGTGGTGGCATTTTGGTTAGGGACTAGTTTTCTTGCTTCTCTGATGTCTAGTAAACTTCCAGTCCACCATGAATTAAAATCGTGGCCCATCAGCAGCACTCCCAATCTGTCTTCGCCTTTTATAATCTCATTATTCATTATTCTTTGTTTTTTCTGGAGATTGTATCGTCTCATCTCAAGCTCATGCAGAGAATTTATAGCGGCGTCACATGGGCAATACGCGTAATGAACTGTAGGCCTGTAAAGAGCCTTTCCTTTATTATTCCAGACCGTGAGCCTGTCTGATATTCCGAATGCTTCACCGTGTCTGATGACCATGCCTGTGATCTCGCAATCAGGCACCCAGGATCTTACCCAAGTATTCACTCCCATATTCTCTAGGCAGATCTGGTTTTTAGGACCTACCTTATGAAAGCACGCTCCTCCTGGAATATTTTTTTCATGCGTTCCCCAACCCATTTCCGCAGGCGCAATGCCTTCTTCAAAAAATCCTTCAATGCTCCATGTGTTTACAAATTCATCTATCTGCTTAGGTTTGTCGGAAATCTGAGTATCGCGTTCGCTTATATGTATAACCTTAACGCTTGAACTTTTAGCAAGCTCTGGATAATATTTATTTCCCAAGGCTTCTTTTAATATCCTTATGCGTTTATTTTTTGGTTTGTCGGAAATAATTTTTTTAGCGATATCTTCCAAGGCAATTTTTGTAAAATGAGATACAAGTCCTGGATTTGCCCCGTGATCTACGATGGCGGTTGCGCCGTTATTGTCGCCCCATTTTTTAATAAGTTCGCGTATTTCCATCTGCCTTACGTAAAGCGTCATGTCAGCAGGGTTATTAGTAACGCTTTTTTTGTAAGGGTCCCACACCTCGACGGATGTGTTTACGTAAAGCACTTGACTGTTTCTACACCACTGAAGCATAGCGATGCAGTCTATATTCCAGGCAAGGTCTATTATCAGATCTCCTCGCCCTACATATTTTTTCAGAAGAGTGTCGTAGTTTTGAAGCGTGACACGGTCAATTACGTATTTTACACCTTTATTAAGGCAGTCTTTTACACGCGGCCTATTATCTGCAAAGTCCATTATGGTGATATTTCTCGGAGGGACATCTATAAGTTTTAATATAAGCGGTATTGCACACTGGGATACAGAACCGCATCCGATAACAAGAATTTTTCCTTTGAACTCCACTACGTCTCCTTATCAGTATAAAATGTATACGTTTATTCTATCAAAAAAAAATTTTTTATCAAATAAAATTTTTACTATGTTTGACATAAGCTTGGAGTTGTTGTAAACTGGATAAATAAAATTATGATGAAATTTAAAAATAAAGTCCTAATGATAGGGTATGGTTCGGTTGGAAGATGCGCGCTGCCTCTTCTTTTGAAGCACATTGATATCCCTTATAAAAATATCACGGTCATTGATTTTGCTGATAAGCGCTCGGAGCTGAGCTCCTGGATAAAAAAGGGCGTAAAATATTTTCAGGAGAGAATCACTCCTATAAATATAGCTAGAACTTTGTCCAGGCATCTTTCTCCGGGAGGACTTCTTGTAGATCTTGCTTGGAACATAGACTCCGTGAGTATGATAAATTGGTGCCATGATAATAAAGTTTTGTACGCTAATACATCGGTTGAGGAATGGGATCCTTACGCTAATATAGATAAAAAGACGCCTTTTGAAAAATCTCTTTATTACAAGCAGATGGAAATCTGGAAAACTATTTCCAAATGGAATAACGACCAGAAAGCTACTACTGCTATCCTGGACCATGGCGCAAATCCCGGGCT
>JAPLMC010000051.1:0-958 GCA_026387215.1 Candidatus Omnitrophota bacterium | reverse complement strand
ATAAAAAAAAAAAGGCATTGTAGACATAGCTTCTAAAGTTCTTAAAGATAAGACTGTTTCTAAAAAAGACGAAAAAATTATCGAAAGATTTTTAAAGGAAGATAAATTTCCAGAGCTTAGCATGAAGCTAGGCATAAAGGTTATACATTGCAGCGAGAGGGACACCCAGATTTCCGACAAACCTAAGCAGGTGGATGAGTTTGTAGGCACATGGAGTATCGAAGGCCTCAGGGAAGAGGCGATTTCTCCTGCGGAAATTGGATGGGGGACTCACGAGAATGAACTACCAGAACTTGCCAATGTGCCTGAAGTAGGGCCTAGGAATCAGATATTTCTTTCGCGCATGGGAATGAATACTTGGGTAAGGTCATGGGTGCCTTACGGCGAGATTGTAGGTATGGTTATTAGGCATGCGGAGGCATTTACGATTTCAGACAGGCTTACTGTGTGGAAAAAAGGAAGAGCTATATACAGACCCACTGTCCACTATGCGTATATGCCTTCTGACGATACGCTTTCTTCGCTTTATGAATTAAGATGCAGGAATTATGAATTGCAGCCAAAGATAAGGATTATGAATGACGAAATAATAGGAGGTTCGGATACTTTGGGAGCTCTGATCATGGGTCACCGTTATAACTCGTGGTGGACAGGAAGTATTTTGAGTATAGGCGAATCTAGGCAGCTAGTGCCGCATCAAAACGCTACTACGTTACAGGTGGCAATAGGTTCGTGTGGTATTGTGTCGGCCTTCTCGAACTGGATCCAGAGCAAACGCGGTTTGACCAGAATCCTGCGGCCGGTTTGAGAGTCCGTCCAAATCCAGCCGTGGCCCTTGTCAAGCACGTAGGGACCAAAGTCCCTGGCCGGACCGTACTCAAGATACCGAGTCACCCGGCCCCCGCTGAGGCGCAAAAAGTTATGGCCGGCCGTCACCATGTCACTGTAAGTGTAACAG
>JAPLMC010000056.1:4597-10288 GCA_026387215.1 Candidatus Omnitrophota bacterium | reverse complement strand
ATTTAGAAGGAGAACTTATAATTCCTATCGCTATGGAAAAAGAACTTCGCTTTGCAATAAGAGAAGGCGGCCATACAGTAGGCGCAGGGGTTGTATCGGAGATTATAGCGTAGGAAAAGTATAGCTATTAACGTGGAGTAAAGATGCGAGAGTTGATAATAATCGCCTGTACAGAATGCAAAAGGCGTAATTATACAAGTATGAAGAATAAGAAGAAACAAACAGCTCGACTTGAAATAAAGAAGTTTTGTAAATTTTGCAAGAAAAGAACGCCGCACAAAGAGGAGAAATAAAATTTTTAAGAAGGCCTACACAGGCCAGTAGCTCCAATTGGCAGAGCAGCGGTCTCCAAAGCCGCGTGTTGGGGGTTCAAATCCCTCCTGGCCTGCCAATTTCGCCAAAAGCGAAATTAGTCCCGAGCCAGTCCACGATTCAATTAGATGTTGCGAGGGGCCTCAAAAAACTTTACAAAGTAATAACAGAAGTAAAAGTGGAGATGCAGAAAGTATCATGGTCAACAAAGGATGAACTTATCGGCTCCACAACAGTAGTTATAGTATCGACGCTTCTCTTGGCTATGTTTATAGGTATGGTGGATATAGTGTTGTCGAGATTCATCGGTCTTATATTAAAGTAAAGGCTGTTCTTTATATGAGTCATAATTGGTACGTAATACACACATTGACAGGGCAGGAAGACAGGGTAAAAGCCAACATTGAATCTAAGATACAGGAAGGTGTATTAAAAGATAATGTTTTTCAGATCCTCATACCTACGGAGCAGGTTTCAGAAGTAAGAGATGGCAAAAAGAAAATATCCTTAAGAAAATTCTTCCCAGGCTATGTGATAGTTGAGATGGATCTTAATGATGATATATGGTATATCATGAGGAATATACCCGGTGTTACAGGGTTTATAGGCTCAAAGTTGAAGCCTGTTTCTTTATTGGAAAGCGAAGTAAATCAGATAATTAAGCAGACGGAAGAAAAAAAAGAAAAACCTACGCCTAAAGTAATTTTTGAAAAAGGCGATAATATAAAAATAATTGAAGGACCTTTTATAAATTTCAACGGGACAGTGGAAGAAGTAAATCCAAATAAAGGCAAGGTAAAAGTAATGGTCTCCATATTTGGTCGCGCAACGCCAGTGGAGCTGGAGTATTGGCAGGCAGAACGTGTATAGATTTTTGAAGCATTAATTCCTTAACCAATTCCACAGATTGCGGAAGCAATCTGTGGAATTCGAAGGCGGTTATCCGTATGGCGAAAAAAATAAAATCAATGATTAAGTTATATGTTACTGGAGCTCAAGCTAATCCAGCGCCTCCAGTCGGGCCTGCGTTAGGCCAGCATGGCGTAAATATAATGGAATTCTGCAAATCTTTTAATGAAAGAACAAAGGATAGGCCTGGCTTAACATTACCTGTAGTTATAAGCGTATTCGAAGACAGATCTTTTTCTTTTATAATTAAAAGTCCTCCGTGTTCAGTGCTTTTAAAACGCGCATGCGGAATAGCAAAGGCTTCAGGACAACCCAATAAAGAGAAAATGGGTAAGGTGACAAAGGCGCAGGTAAAAGAGATTGCTCAGATTAAGATGAAAGACCTCAATACAATAGAGATTGAAGCTGCAATGAAAATAGTGGAAGGCACAGCCCGCAGCATGGGCATAGACGTGGTGGAGTAATAAACTATGGCAAAATTAACAAAAAGACAAAAAGAAATCAAAAAGACAGTCGATGTTGAAAAAACCTATATTATTAAGGAAGCCGTGGCTATTTTAAAAAAGATACCTCATCCAAAATTTGACGAAACAGTGGAATTGGCATTTAATCTTGGCGTAGACCCTAAGCAATCCGACCAGATGGTAAGAGGGACCATGATGCTTCCAAATGGCTCTGGCAAGAAAGTTAGAGTGCTGGTGTTATGTAAAGGTGAGGCTGCCAATCAAGCTAAAGAAGCAGGCGCAGAATATGTTGGAGGAGATGATCTTATAGCTAAGATAAGTTCTGGCTGGATGGATTTTGACGTCGTAATAAGTTCGCCTGACATGATGAGAGATGTTGGTAAGCTTGGTAAGGTGCTTGGGCCAAGAGGTCTTATGCCTAACCCTAAAACTGGTAGCGTTACCACCGACCTTGGCAGAGCTGTAAAAGAGGCAAAGGCAGGAAAGATAGAATTTAAACTTGATAAGCAAGGTAATATAAATGTAGGTGTAGGAAAAATTTCTTTTGAAGAAAAAGCAATCTGCGAAAACATTGACACAGTTGTGAACGCGATAAATAAATCAAGGCCACAGACTGCAAAAGGCAGATTTATAAAGAACGTATCTGTTTCAACAACAATGGGGCCTGGTCTAAGACTGGATCTGGCAAAACTAGGTACAACTTAATACAATGTCCTGGCTCACCTGAAGGGTGGACTGGGTTAAAGGAATTTATATGGCCAAGGTAGCGTTAGAAACTAAAAAAATAATGATAAAAGAAATAACATCTCGCCTAAACAATGCTGAAACACTTATTGTTACCCGTTATAAAGGCTTAAGCGCACAGGATGTAAATGAACTTCGCAAGGAATTAAAAAAAATAGCAGGCGAGTATATGGTTGTAAAAGATTCAATGGCGAAACTTGCGCTGAAAGAGAGCTCTAATAATAGAATTACAGAGTTCATACAGGGCGAAGTTGGAATTGTTATGTACAAAAACGACCCTGGTATTGTATCCAAGATGATTGTAAAATTTTCAAAGGATCATGAGCCTTTTAAAATATACGGTGGATTTTCAAGTGGTGAGATCCTTTCAAATCAGGACATATTCGCTATCGCATCTCTTCCTTCAAGGGAAGTGCTTTTGACAAAACTTGCAAATGTTTTGAATTCACCTATTCAAGGGCTAGCAGTTTCCTTGAATGGAATTATATGTAAATTGGCATACGCATTGAACGCAGTGAAGGAGAAAAAAGAAAAGCAGTAACAAGTCACAGGTAACAAGTAACAGGTAAGAACGTGCTACCTGTAACTTGAGGTCTGTAACAAAATAGCTATAAGGAGGGTAATATGTCAGACAACAAAAAGATTGAAGACATGATAGGTACTATTGAACAAATGAGTGTTTTAGAGCTATCAAACCTGGTAAAGTCCATTGAAGAGAAATTTGGAGTAACAGCCCAGGCCCCGATTGCAGTTGCAGCACCAGGCGTTGCAACAGGAGCAGTCGCACCTGCAGAAGAAAAGACAACTTTTACAGTAGTCCTTGCTTCAGCCGGGAGCAATAAGATTCAGGTAATCAAGGAAATAAGAACTATAACAAACCTTGGCCTAAAAGAAGCAAAAGATCTTGTTGAAGGCGCTCCAAAAACAGTTAAAGAAGGCGTTGCCAAGGAAGAGGCGGAAGATATAAAAAAGAAGCTTGAAGCTCAGGGTGCAAAAGTAGAACTGAAGTAAACAGAAATCGTGTTTTAGCGGATAGCGCTTGGCGTATGGCAGATATAAAATTTACGCTTTGCGCTATCCGCTAAATACTAAAACCTTATTTACAAAGAAGGTATCAATGCCAAATAGAAAGAATTTTGCAAGGTTGAAAGAAATAGTTGATATCCCGTATTTATTAGAATTGCAGACAGACTCTTACAAACAATTTGTACAGATGGGTGTTTCTAAAGCTAAAAGAAAATCAGAAGGGCTGCAAGGCGTGTTTGAAGAGATATTTCCGATAGAGAGCAACGATGGAAATTATAAGCTGGAATTTGTATCTTATTTCATGGGCAAGCCTAAGTATGATAAATTAGAATGCCAGAAAAGGGCGGTAAGCTACGCAGTTCCTCTGAAGATAAAAATAAGGCTTAAATCAAAAAAGGACACTAAAGAGCAAGAAGTTTATCTCGGAGATCTTCCGTTAATGACAGACACAGGCACTTTTATTATAAACGGAGACGAGAGAGTTGTGGTTAGCCAGCTGCACAGATCTCCCGGAGTATCTTTTGAAGAGACGCCGCATATCTCAGGCAAGAAAATATACTCTGGCAGGATTATACCTTCCAGGGGGTCGTGGTTAGAATTTGAATTTGATGCAAATGACGTTCTTTATGTATTTATTGACAGACGCAAAAAAGTCCTAGCTACTATTTTGCTAAGAGCTCTTGGTTATGAGACAAATGAAGAAATAATGAAACTTTTTACAGGAGTGGAAAGAGTAAAGCCTCTCAGGAAGGCGTCTCTCATGAAATATGCCGGCAGGGTGGCGGTCAGGGATATAAAACACCCGGAGACAGGAGAAGTTCTTTTGGCAGGCAACGGTAAACTAGACGACAAAATCATAGAAATACTCTGGGACAGCGGTGTGCGTTATTTGGAGGTGTTCAGGGATACAGTGCAGGAGATTGCCAACACTCTTGAAAGAGACCATACTAAAACCAGAGAAGAAGCGCTTTTGGATATTTATAAAAAACTCAGACCAGGCGACCCTTTGACATTTGAAAGTGCAAAGAATTTCCTAGATAAGTTATTTTTTGATAAACGCAGGTATGACCTTGATAAAGTAGGGCGACATATATTAAACAGAAAACTTGGAATGAATCTTTCTCTAGAGAAAAAAATCTTGGATAAAGAAACAATCGTAAATGTAGTCAGATATCTATTGGACCTGAAAAATGGCGAAGGTGAAGTGGATGACATAGACCATCTTGGAAATCGCAGGGTCAGGACAGTAGGAGAGCTTCTTGCTGAGCAGTTTAGGATAGGCCTTGCGAGAATGGAGCGTTTTTGTAAGGATCGTATGGCTATATACGACATTGACACAATGATGCCGTATCATCTAATAAATTCCAAAGTGGTTTCAAGCGTCATAAAGGATTTCTTTGGAAGAAGCCAGCTTTCGCAATTTATGGACCAGACGAATCCCCTAGCTGAGATGACTCACAAAAGGCGTTTAAGCGCATTAGGACCTGGTGGTTTATCCAGAGAAAGAGCTGGTTTTGAAGTAAGAGACGTGCACCATTCGCATTATGGAAGAATATGCCCTATCGAAACTCCTGAAGGCCCAAACATAGGACTCATCGCTTCTTTAAGTACTTATGCAAGAATAAATAAATTAGGTTTTATAGAGACGCCTTACAGGAAGGTTGAAAATGGAAAAGTCACTAACAAAATTGAATATTTAACTGCCGATGTTGAGGATAAATATATAGTAGCTCAGGCAAACGCAAAAGTAGATAAAGATGGGCATTTTACAGATGACAGGGTTTCTTGCAGGAGCAAAGGAGATTTTCCTCTTGTTCAACCAAATAAGATAGATTATATGGATGTATCTCCTAAGCAACTTGTAAGTATCGCAGCAGGTTTGATACCTTTCTTAGAGCATGATGACGCTAATAGAGCTCTTATGGGTTCGAATATGCAACGCCAGGCAGTTCCCTTGCTATTTACAGAAAGCCCTCTT
The DNA here is from genome assembly GCA_026387215.1 of Candidatus Omnitrophota bacterium. Lineage (GTDB taxonomy): Bacteria > Omnitrophota > Gorgyraeia > Gorgyraeales > Gorgyraeaceae > UBA10183. Next base: position 4,855 of record JAPLMC010000056.1, on the reverse strand, counting down.
GTTGGCACAGGCCTAGAAAAGAAAGTTGCAATGGATTCCGGTGCAGTGGTTGTAGCAAAATCAGATGGCAAGATCACAAGCGTACAGTCTGACGAAGTGGTTATGAATAACAGTATTGTGTATAAATTAAGGAAATTCTCAAGAAGCAACGCTAATACATCTGTAAATCAAAGACCTGTTGTTAATCTTGGAGATAAAATAAAAGCTGGGGATGTGATAGCAGACGGACCTGCTACAAGTGAAGGAGACTTGGCTCTT
>JAPLMC010000056.1:0-4554 GCA_026387215.1 Candidatus Omnitrophota bacterium | reverse complement strand
AAAAAATGTTCTAGTGGCTTTTATGCCATGGCGCGGTTATAACTTTGAAGACGCTATACTTGTTAGTGAAAGACTCCTAAAAGGGGATGTGTATACATCTATACATATAGAAGAGTTTGAGATAGAGGCAAGAGAAACAAGGCTTGGGAATGAAGAAATTACACGTGATATACCCAATGTGAGCGAAGAGGCGCTTAAGAATTTAGGGGAAGATGGAATGGTAAGAATAGGCGCAGAGATTGGGCCTGGCGATATACTTGTAGGAAAAGTTGCACCTAAGAGCGAAACAGAGCTTTCTCCTGAAGAAAAATTATTAAGGGCTATTTTCGGAGAAAAAGCAGGAGATGTTAGGGATGCTTCTCTTACAGTACCTTCGGGCGTTGAGGGTATTGTAGTGGACACTAAGATATTTTCAAGAAAAGGACCTAAATCAAAGACAAAAGAAGAGCTTCTGGTAGAAAATAAAGAGATTGACAGGCTAAGGGAAGAATACGAGAAAAGGGTTGATAACGTGAAGAAAGAAAGAGAAGAGAGGTTATTTAAGCTTCTTTCAGGAATAAAACTTTCAGCATCTTTATTATCAGATGAGACAGGTTCTACGCTGATAGCAGACGGTAGACCGATAAGAAAAAAAGACATCTTGAAACTAGAAAAATGCGATATCTCTAGTATAAGAATAGAATCTAATCCTGAATTGGAGTCCGAGGTTAGACGCACGTTAATGGTTTACAATGACCAGCTCGAAGAGATTCTTTATGAAGAAGAGCATGAGGTTGATAAGCTTAAAAGAGGAGACGAGCTGCCCGCAGGCGTTTTAAAAAGAGTGGTTGTCTATATTGCGAGCAAGAAAAAACTTTCTGTTGGAGACAAGATGGCCGGTAGGCATGGAAATAAAGGCGTTATCGCAAAAATTCTCCCTGAAGAAGACATGCCTTTTGCAGAAGACGGAACTCCCGTAGAAATAGTTTTAAATCCTCTTGGCGTTCCTTCAAGAATGAACGTAGGTCAAATACTTGAGACTCATCTTGGATGGGCTGCAAAGGTAATGGGTTACAAAGTAGATACTCCTGTATTTGACGGAGCTAAGGAAGAAGAAATAAAACAGTGTCTTGATCAGGCAAAACTGCCTACAGAAGGCAAAGTAAGGTTGTTTGACGGATTAACAGGCGAACCTTTTGATCAGAAAGTGACAGTTGGATATATCTATATGCTTAAATTAGCGCATCTTGTAGACGATAAGATGCACGCTCGTTCTATAGGGCCTTATTCGCTGGTTACACAGCAGCCACTAGGAGGAAAAGCTCAGTTCGGCGGCCAGAGGTTTGGAGAAATGGAAGTTTGGGCTTTGGAAGCATACGGAGCTGCTTATACATTGCAGGAACTTTTAACTGTAAAAAGTGATGATGTAACAGGCAGAACCATGGTATATGAATCAATAGTAAAAGGCGAAAACGCTATGCATCCAGGGACTCCTGAATCATTTAATGTCCTTGTAAAAGAGCTTCAGAGTTTAGGACTGGATATAAAGACAGAGTATAAAGACGGGAAAGCCCCTGAAGTAGATTTGTTGTCAGTCCAGGAGCTGAAAGAGAAGCGTAAAAAAGCAAAGAAAGAAAAACGGGAGCATAAGACAAAGAAATAATAAAAGTGGTTACGCGTGTCATTGCAAGCGAATAAAACTAGCGAAGCAATAGCATTAGCGTTATTTTAGGAGCGATATGTCAAATAATCCAACAAATTCTTTCGATTTTATATCCATAAAGATAGCTTCTCCAGAGGTAATCAGGTCATGGTCAAAGGGTGAGGTGAGAAAACCTGAAACAATTAATTATAGAACTTTAAGACCTGAAAAAGATGGTCTTTTTTGCGAAAAGATATTTGGGCCTACGCGCGATTGGGAATGTAGCTGCGGAAAATATAAGAGAATAAAATATAAAGGCATTGTGTGCGACCGCTGTGGAGTAGAAGTTACTCTTTCCAAAGTAAGGCGAGAAAGAATGGGACATATTGAGCTTGCCGCACCATGTTCGCACGTGTGGTTTTTCAAGGCGATGCCAAGCAGAATAGCTTTGGTATTGGATATGAGTTTAAGGGAGCTTGAAAAGGTATTATATTATGAAGAATATATTGTAATAGAGCCTGGAGACACTCTTCTTAAGAAAAAAGAACTTCTGACAGAAGAAAAATATAGGAAATGCGTAGAGGAATGCGCTGGTAAGTTCAAGGCTATGATAGGTGCAGAAGCCATAAAAGAGCTTTTAAAAGAGATAGACTTGGACAAGGCAACAATTGAACTTAAGATGGACCTCCACGAGCAGAAATCAGAACAGGCCAAGAGAAAAACTTTAAAAAGATTAAAGGCAATAGAGTCATTCAAAAAATCAAGCAACAAGCCTGAGTGGATGATTATGGATGTAATACCTGTTATACCGCCTGATTTAAGACCTCTTATACCACTTGAGGGCGGAAGATTTGCCACAAGCGATCTTAATGATCTATACCGCAGGGTTATAAACAGAAATAATCGCTTAAAGAAACTTTTAGAATTAAAAGCGCCAGATATTATTATAAGGAATGAAAAAAGGATGCTCCAGGAAGCAGTTGATGCGCTTTTTGATAATGGCCGTCATGGTAGGGCGGTGCTTGGGCCTGCGAATAGGCCTTTAAAATCATTAAGTGATATGTTAAAAGGAAAACAGGGCAGGTTTAGGCAAAATCTTCTTGGAAAACGTGTTGATTATTCCGGAAGAAGCGTAATAGTAGTAGGGCCTGAATTAAAAATATGGGAATGTGGTCTTCCTAAAAAAATGGCTTTGGAATTATTCGAGCCTTTTATTATAAAGAAATTAAAAGAAAAGGGATTTGTCCACACCATAAAGAGCGCGAAAAGAATGGTTGAAAAAGCAAGGTTAGAGGTATGGGATATCCTGGATGATGTAATAAAAGATCATCCTGTGCTTCTAAATAGAGCTCCCACACTACACAGATTGGGAGTGCAGGCTTTTCAGCCTATTCTGATAGAAGGAAAGGCTATAAGAGTACACCCGTTAGTTTGTACTGCATTTAACGCTGATTTTGATGGAGACCAAATGGCAGTGCATGTGCCTTTATCTATGGAAGCTCAGATGGAGTGCAGGCTTATAATGCTCGCGTCCAATAATATATTTTCTCCATCCGACGGAAGACCTATTGTAACGCCTACGCAAGATATAGTGCTAGGCACCTATTATTTAACCCAGGAAAGGTCAAAGCTAAAAGGAGAAGGCAGAATTTTTGCGGATAAAGGCGAGGCAGAGCTGGCTTTTTACGATAGAGAAATAGAAATGCATGCTAAAGTCAAAGTGAGGATAAAAAATGAGCTGGTAAACACTACAGCCGGTAGAATACTTTTTAACAATATATTACCAGAGGGTATGCCTTTTGTAAATGATGCATTGGACAAGAAAAAACTTAGCGATGTGGTAGCCAACTGTTATAAATTATTTGGCCATGACGCAACAGTAAAAGTCTTAGATGATATAAAAAATTTAGGTTTTGAGCATGCTACGCTTGCAGGTATTTCTATTTCAGTTGATGACCTTGCGATACCAGAGGACAAGAAAAAGGTTATAGCTAACTCGAAGAAAGAAGTTAATGTTGTTGAAGATCAATACAAGAAAGGCATAATTACAGAGCGAGAGAGATATAATAAAATAGTTGATATCTGGACTCATGCGACAGATAAGGTTTCGGATCTTATATTCGAGAATCTAAATCCTTTCAATCCGCGCAAATCCGCCAATTGGCCGGGATGCGTGGCCTCATGGCTAAGCCGGACGGTTCCATCATCGAAACACCCATCACCGCGAATTTCCGCGAGGGATTGGACGTGTTGCAATACTTCATTTCGACCCATGGCGCCCGCAAGGGACTTGCGGACACGGCGTTGAAGACCGCCAACTCAGGTTATTTGACCCGTCGTCTGGTTGATGTTGCGCAGGATGTGATTATTACAGAAGAAGATTGCGGTACGTTAAACGGCATATTGATAAGCGCTATTATAGAGGCTGACGAAGAGGTTGTGTCTCTTGAAGACAGGATTATAGGCCGCGTAGCAGTTGATAGCATAGTTGATGTTATTACAGACAATATCATTGTTGAAACAGGCAGCGAAATAACAGAAGAGATGGCGGACAGGATAAAATTAGCAGGCATAGAAAAGATAAAGATAAGAAGCGTTCTTACTTGCGAAACAAAATACGGCGTATGTGCAAAGTGCTATGGCAGAAACCTTTCTACGGGCAAGATAGTGGATCTCGGGACAGCTGTTGGGATTATAGCGGCCCAGTCAATAGGAGAGCCTGGCGCGCAGCTTACTATGAGAACTTTCCATATTGGAGGAACTGCTTCAAGGATTATGGAGCAGTCATTTTTAAAGTCCAAATTCAAAGGTATAGTTAAATATCATGGTTTGAAGACAGTAAAACAAAAAGAAGGGGACATAATCGTACTGAATAGAAACGGCCAGATAAGTATAAATGATGAAAACGGCAGAGAGCTCGAAAAACATATGGT
>JAPLMC010000071.1 GCA_026387215.1 Candidatus Omnitrophota bacterium | reverse complement strand
CATGGCAGGAGTTCTTGCGAGTTTTGCTACATTGGGAGATATTATAATAGCAGAGCCGAAAGCGCTCATCGGCTTTACAGGCCCAAGAGTAATAGAGCAGACCATACGCCAGAAACTTCCAGAAGGCTTTCAGACCTCGGAATTTCTTCTTGGGCATGGCCTCATAGATATAATCAGTCATCGTAAAAATCTTAAAAATATTGTCTCACAGCTTATAACTTATTTATCATAAACTGTTTGACATTTTCTTTGGAAGTTAAATAAAATATAAAAATATGGCACAAGTAAGTTTAAAAAACGTTTCTAAAATATATTCTGGTAATATAGAGGATGTTAGTAATGTAAGCCTTGGGGTTGAGAACAAGGAATTTGTAGTCTTTGTAGGTCCTTCAGGCTGCGGTAAGTCCACTATATTAAGAATGATAGCTGGGCTAGAAGATATTACAAAAGGCGAAATATGGATAAGCAATAAAATGGTAAATGACGTGCCTTCTAAAGATAGGGACATTGCCATGGTTTTTCAGAATTACGCCCTTTACCCTCATATGACAGTTTATGAAAACATGTCATTTGCATTAAAGCTGCGTAAGTATCCTAAATCAGATATAGAAACCAGGGTTAAAGAAGCGGCTGAGATTCTCGGTATTGATAAGCTTTTAAATAGGCGGCCAAAGGAGCTTTCTGGAGGACAGCGTCAGAGAGTTGCAGTTGGGAGAGCTATTGTGCGCAAGCCTATGGTATTTTTGTTTGATGAGCCATTGAGCAATCTAGACGCCAAGATGCGCGTCCAGATGAGAATGGAATTAAATAAGCTGCATATCAGGCTACAAGCCACCATGATATACGTTACGCATGACCAGACAGAAGCTATGACTATGGGTAATCGCATAGTTGTAATGAAAGACGGCATAATAAACCAGGTGGCGGATCCTATTACGCTTTACGATAAGCCAGTCAATAAATTCGTAGCAGGTTTTATGGGCTCTCCTCCTATGAATTTTGTAAAAGGTAGAATAATCAAAAAAGATTCCAAGTTTTTCTTTACAGAAGGCGGTTTTACTTTGAAGATATTGGAAGATATGTATAAAAAGCTGGCGTCTTATGAAGACAAAGAAATATTTTTCGGCATAAGGCCTGAAGATATATATGATAAGCTTTTTACCTCTCAAGCGTCATCTGAAAATACAGTAAAGGCAATTGTTGAAATAATAGAGCCAATGGGCGCAGAAGCTTTCTTGTATATTACAGCTGGCAAGAGTTCACTTATCGCAAGAGTAGGCGGGCACGATAGGCCGGAAATTCATCAGGATATGGATCTTGTTTTTGACATGTCAAAGGCCCATTTTTTTAATAAAGATACGGAAGAGACTATAATATAAGTTGCTATTATGAGCGAAGCGAAGCAATCTTATAGCAATGGTTGCTTATGCAATCAGAAAATAAAAACTTTTTAACAACAATCTTATTATCCAGCGCTTTATTTATTATTGTTTCCTATCTTATCTTTCGCACCCAGCTACCCAAATTACCCAATATTTTTTTATATAACCTTATCATAGTTTTTACCCTACACGAGCTTGGGTATTATAGAAGCCTTTTTTTTCTGGGCGCAAGCGTATTTCTTGCTATTCTTATAGCTATTACCTCTCATTTTTTCTATGTTTGGAACGTTCCCGTGTTTTTTATAACATTTTTAATTACAGACAATGAGATAAAAAAACACAGCTATTATTCTCACGTTACGGGAACCCGTATAGAAGAAATAAAAGAAAGTATCAATATCCTTGAGGACGAACATAATAAGCATAAAAAAGAAACTATTTCTTTGGAGAAGAAAGAAGATAGGTATAGTTTGTTGAAGGGTATTGTTTCCACACTTAACTCTACTTTATTTTTGGAAGATGTCATAAACAAGATAATGGATAACGCTTTTAATATTGTGGGCAAATCAGATTTAGGTCTTTTGTTTATGGTGGATACCGAGAAACAGGAGCTACATCTTGCTTTTTCAGGGAATAAAATATCTATGGAAAAGATAAAAACAAAAAAAGGGGATATCTTAGACGACTGGGTTTTTAAACAGCGCCAGGCGCTTTTAGTGGAAGATATAAAAAAGGATTTTAGATTTAGCGAGGATAAGTTTGATGAATATAAGAGGCCATTTCGCTCTGTTATTTTATGTCCTTTAATGGAAGGCCATAAAGTTATAGGCATATTAAGGCTCGAAAACTGCAGGCCTTATAACTATACTTCCGAAGATCTCAGGCTTCTGGATATTATATGCGATATAGGCGCGGTGAGTTTTCAAAACGCAACTTTGTATAAACAGACATTGGATCTTGCTATTAGAGATGGCCTTACAGGCTTATTTTTGAGGAGATATTTTCTGGATAGCCTTAAGGAAGAATTGGCTCACTGTTCTAGGAACAATTCAAGCTGTTCTTTCCTTATGATAGATGTAGATAATTTTAAAAATTATAACGATGAATATGGCCACATAGCTGGTGATATGGTGCTCAAATTAATTTCCAGAATTCTTTTAAGTTTCATAGATACAGGCATTGTTTGTCGTTACGGTGGAGAGGAATTTTCAATACTTTTGCCTGACACTTCAAAAAAAGAAGCGCTTCGTATTGCTGATAATATCAGAAAAGCCATGAAAAAAGAAGGCGTAGATTTTCGCAGGATAAAAACTCACATTTCTGTTTCCATTGGCGTGGCTACGTTTCCAGAAGACGCTAGAGTTCAGGACGAATTGATTATGAAAGCTGACGAACGCCTATATAAAGCCAAGCGTGAGGGGAAAAACAGAGTGGTAGTGGAGTAACGAATATGAATATCTTTATATACTTTATTTTTTATGTATCGCTTTTACTTTTAAGCTACAAGGTAAAGCTGTCATGGTCCCTTGCGTGCTCTGCTTCAATAAGCTTGGTTATTTTTATATTTGACATAAAGAAACTTTCATACGAGACAGCTTTATTTATTCTATTTTTTAACGCCATACCTTTTATCACGGAAAAATTCAGAAGAAACTTCAACGCCTATAAATTCCGAATGAGAGAAGAACTTGCATCTGTCAGGGCCTCTTACGACAGTCTTATGGAGACTGATAAAAAACAAATAGAATTAAACCTTGAGATAGAAAGAAAAATGCAACAGGTCTCTTCTTTATACGAGATTTCGAAAGATATGTCTACCTGCCTTACTTTCGAAGACATATTCAATATATTTTCATCTGTCCTTAAGAAATCCTTCAGATTCAGGCTTGCGAAACTCGTGCTTTTAAAAGAGTATAAAAGTGATATAGATTCTATTTATGAGATAGAGCTTGGCCGTTCTTATGCAAAAGTCGCTCCTGATAATTTTGACAGAGAGCTAATAGATATAATTTTCGAGGCGCAGAAAAAAATCATCGTAACTCCTCATGAAGACTCACCTTTTTTAAAGAGGCTAGCTGTTATAAAAAATTTTGAGACCTTAATAGCCATACCGCTTATATCTGAAGAAAAAATAGCTGGTATATTGTATATTGAGAATATTCCTAAAATGTATTTTGAAAATTTTTTGATCCTAGCTGGCCAGTTTGCAATCGAACTTCAGAAAGTAATTTTATACAAAAAAGTTCAAGACATGGCTATTACAGATTCGCTTACAGAAGTTTTTACCAGGCGGTATTTTTTGGAGAGATTCAGAGGAGAAATTCGAAGGTCTATGCGCAAAAAATCCAACATGTCTTTGCTTATGGTTGACTTGGATTTTTTTAAAGAGAAGAATGATAAATTTGGGCATCTTGTAGGAGATATTATATTAAAAGAGATTGCAAAAAACCTTAAATCAAATCTTCGCGAAATTGATATTATCGGCAGATACGGCGGAGAAGAATTTATTGTAGCTTTGGCGGGAATTGCGAGAGAAGGCGCATTTCAGGCTGCAGACCGTCTTCGCTCAAGTATCTAACACTCTGTGTTTAAGGCGTATGATGAAAAAGTCTCCAGTACAATCAGCATAGGCGTTGCGAGTTTCCCTGAAGATGGTGTGGATGAAAATACACTTATTGAATCAGCTGACAAAGCCCTTTACAAAGCCAAGGAAAGCGGTCGTAACCGTGTTTGTTAACGTTCTTCCAGCAAAGTCCATAAAACCCTATTGAGAAGCAAAAACTATTTGCATTCTATCCTGAATTAATGTAATATAAATAGCTATGTATACTATAGGCATTGACTTTGGCGCGACATTTGTGAAAATGGGCCTTGTGGATGATTTTGGCAAGGTCTATTTTAGGCGCAAAATCGAGACCGTTCTTAGCGCAAGCAGAGCTTCTCTTATAGATGCTATTATATGTAATATAAGAGATATTATTGAAATTTCAGGCAAGTCTGTTTCTGGCATTGGTATAGGTGTTCCTGGCCCGGTAGATTCCAAAAAAGGTGTTGTTCATTATTTTCCAAATATAAAAGGCTGGGAAGGAGTCAGGCTTAAATCTATATTAGAAAAAAAACTAGGCTTACGGGTCGAGCTTGATAATGATGTTAACGCAATGACGCTTGGAGAATTTGTATTCGGTGCTGGCAAAAACTGCAATAATTTAGTTTGCCTTACGCTTGGTACAGGAGTTGGCGGAGGCATTATTATAGACGGTAAGCTTTATAGAGGCGGTTCTATGTGTGCAGGCGAAATAGGCCATATGCCAATCAATGAAACCGGTCCTAAGTGTAACTGCGGCGGCATTGCCTGCCTTGAAAGATATATAGGAAATAAATATATACTGGAAAGGGCTAAAAAGACATTTGGCAATAATGTTACGCTTGAAGCTCTCACAAGTCTCGCTAAATTTGGCAATAAAAAGGCCATAACTATCTGGAGTGATGTTGCTCAAAAGTTAAGCGTGGCTCTCACAGAAGTTATTAATCTGCTAAATCCTGATAAAATCGTTATTGGCGGAGGGGTTGGCAAAGCAGGAGAACTTATTTTAAGTCCTCTAAGGAAGCAAATAAAAGTGCGTGCCATGAAAGACCAGGCTGTTCACGTTAAAATAATCGCTGCAAAACTAGGCGCAGACGCCGGCATAATCGGAGCCTCCCTCTTACTAAAAACTTGACATTGATAGAGAGGGTAAATAAACTTGACACTCTGACAATGACGGTTTTGTAAAGTTTATTAGTGGTGGTGGGTACAGGAGTAGATAATCTTGACATTGTGACAATGTAAGTTTTGTCAAGTTTATTGATGGAGAAGTAGAGATATGAAGATATTTTTAGATACAGCTAATATAAAAGAGATAAAAGAGGCGGCTAGCTGGGGTATTGTGGATGGCGTTACCACAAATCCGTCTTTAATAGCTAAAGAAGGCAGAGATTTTATAACAGTTGTTAAAGAGATCTGTGAGATAGTGGATGGGCCTATAAGCGCGGAAGTGATAAGCCTTGATGCCGAAAGCATGGTAAAAGAAGCAAGGCCTTTGGCTAAAATACATAAAAATATAGTTATTAAAATCCCGGTTACCAAAGAAGGCCTGAAAGCCACTAAAATTCTTTCTAAAGAAAACATAAAAGTAAATATGACCCTGATATTTTCTGCGACCCAGGCGCTTTTAGCTGCTAAATCCGGTGCAAGCTTTGTAAGTCCATTTGTAGGAAGGCTTGATGATATAAGCGAGCGCGGCATGGATCTTGTAAAAACTATAAAAACTATTTTTACAAATTATGGCTTTAAAACAGAGATCATCGTTGCCAGCGTACGTAATCCTATGCATGTAGTGGACTCTGCTTTATGTGGAGCTGATATAGCTACTATTCCATTTGGAGTTTTAGAACAGCTTCTGAAACATCCATTGACAGACATAGGCATTGACCGTTTTTTAAAAGACTGGGCCAAGGTGTCAAAAAAGCAATAAACTTGACAATCTGACAATGTCAGTTTTGTCAACATTATGGAGTCACATTGGGTAAGACTGGGCAAAAAAACAATAAACTTTACAAAACTGACATTGTCAGATTGTCAACATTATGGGGTTGCTTTGGGAAAATTGTAGGTTGTGGTGTATTTTTGGGGATATTTTTGAGTTTTTGCGGAGTGGGATATGCAGCAGAGGGAGGGAAGCCTATAGAAGTAAATGGAGACCAGGTGGAATTTTTTCCTAAAGATAAAAAGATTGTCGGTAAAGGCAATATTACCGTAGACTACGAAGGCATAAGGCTTACTTGTGATAAAATTACTGTTTATTCCGAAACTAAGGATAGTGAAGCAGAGGGCAATGTTGTTCTAAAAACTCCCGGAGCTGAATTAAAAGGCGAAAAAGTAAACTATAATTTTAACACGAAAACTGGAGTTATTTTAAAAGCCAGGGCTAGCTCAGGAGGATGGTATGCTTTTGGAGATGAGATAGAGCTCCTCTCAAATAATGCCTACAAAGTTGTAAAGGGCTATATAACAAGCTGTAATCTTCCAAAACCTCATTATAGGATAGTTTCCAAAAATGTTATGATTTATCCTATCACTAACAAGGTAGTTGCCAAAGATGTTACTGTTAAAGTAGGAGATACGCCGGTTGTATATTTACCAAAGTATCACTTTGCCTTAAAATCAGGAGGCTGGCCTACTATAAATGTTATTCCTGGCAAAAAAAGCAAGTGGGGATTTTTCGCATTAAATAGTTACAGGTATGAAATAAATGATGAAAATGCATTAACCTTAAGAGTTGACGAAAGACAGAGGGCTTTGATTAGAAATATTCTTTGAATGGTTTTGGCGGAGGCCTTTTGAGAGCATATTATACAAATCAGCGCAACGTAGATAGAAATGAATCTGAAAAAGGCGAACAGCAGAGGTATAGGATTCAGGCCAGGCATCGCTGGGATATCAATGACCGCACTATGGCTATCATGGAATATCACCGCATGAGCGATACCACTATGACTAAAGACTATTTTTATAGAGAAGAGTATGAAAGAGAATCTTCTCCAGAGTCTTATATATACGCCTTGGACAGGCAGTCTGAATATTCTTTGAGCGTTTTAGGCCGCAAAAGAGTCAATCATTTTCAGACAGTTACTGAGCGGCTTCCTGAGATGCGGTTTGATCTTAAAGACCAGAAATTATTCGACTTACCTGTTTATTTTAAAACAGATACCACCTTCACTAATCTTAATAAAAAAACAAGCGACAATGCAAATGATTTAAACGTAACAAGATTTGACGTGTATAATAAATTGTCCGCTCCTGTTAAACTTGTAGATTTTCTGAGCGTATCGCCATTTGTAGGCATGAGAGATACGTTTTTTAGCAGAGAATTAAATGACGATAAAGATGAATTCAGAACCGCCTTTTATACAGGCTTTGACATGAGCACGAAATTTTCAAAGACATATGAAACCTCGGGCAAATTCATGGGAGTAGATTTTAATAAGCTCCACCATATTGTTACGCCCACGATAGAATATAAATATATCCACCAGCCTTCAGTTGACTACACAAAACTCGAACAGTTCGACGACATAGACGCTATTGACCAGAAAAGCAATTTTACCCTTGGATTTGAAAACAGACTTCAGACAAAACGCATGATAGGCGAAAGCTTAAAAACAGTTGATCTTGGGTATCTGTTAATAACAAGCGATTATCTTTATAAACCTGAAGGCCTTGGCAGCCAGTTTTCTGCTATAAAAGGCGACCTTGAGCTTACTCCTTTTCAATGGCTTAGGTTTGAATCAGATACTCGCTATGACCCTGATACCAAGGATTTTCAGACCTGGAATACGGATTTATACCTTAATAAAACTGAAGACTGGCAGTTTGGCGTTGGCTCCAGATATGAACAGAGTAAAGTCAGCGAGCTTACAGCAGAGTTGTTTTATAAGCTGAATAATGAATGGTCTTTTAGGACATTCAGCAGGTATGATTTGAAAGAAGTGGAAGACTCAGGGACTAAATATATAAATGAATTCAAAGATAAAGAGCTTACAGTTATAAAAGATTTGCATTGCTGGTTGGCTGAAGTTAGCATCAGTTCAGGGAGAGACAGCGGTACAACATTCTGGGTTGTCATGAAACTCAAGGCTTCGCCAAAAATGGCGTTTGATTTCAAAGACTATTACCCACACCCCAAATAACAAATAATCTGGTCCACCTGGCAGGTGGACCATCAGGAGCAAAATATGAATGTTGCAATCATCGGAGCCGGCTATGTTGGCCTGGTTACAGGAGCGTGTTTCGCAGAACTCGGCAATAAAGTCATTTGCGTAGACAATGACTCTGAAAAGATAGCCCTTCTCAAAAAACTCAAGATGCCTTTTTTTGAAAAAGGTCTTGATAAAATGGTTAAGAAAAATGTTTCAGCCGGCCGCCTTGAGTTTACAGATAATATAAAAGAAGCTGTAGAAAAATCGCTTATTATTTTTATCTGTGTCGGCACTCCTCCTAAAGAAGGCGGCGAAGCAGATCTTTCTTATGTAGAAAATGTCGCAGCTCAGATTGCAAAGAATATGCCTTCATATCGCCTTGTTATCGAGAAGAGCACTGTCCCTGTTGAAACAGGCAACTGGATTGAGCATACAATAAAGATAAATAATAAAAAAGGCATAAAATTTGATGTGGCATCAAATCCTGAGTTCCTGAAAGAAGGCAGTGCAATAGAAGATTTTATGCATCCTGATAGGATTGTGATAGGTGTGGAGAGCAAAAAGTCGGAGGAACTTCTTACTAAATTATACAGCCCTATCAAAGCAGAAATAGTAGTTACTGATATAAAAAGCGCAGAGCTTATAAAGCATGCTTCAAATTCTTTCCTTGCCACCAAGATTTCTTTTATAAATTCTGTTGCCAATATTTGTGAGAAGACAGGCGCTGATATAGAAAAAGTTAGTTATGGAATAGGGCTTGATAGAAGAATCGGAAGAGCGTTTTTAAAAAGCGGCATAGGTTACGGCGGTTTTTGTTTCCCCAAAGACTTGGATGCGTTTATCAATATTTCAGAAAAAATAGGTTATGAATTCAGCATATTAAAATCAGTCAGGAAAGTCAATGAAACCCAGAAAGATATTTTTCTTAAGAAAATAGAAAAAGAACTTTGGATTATAAAGAATAAAACCATTGGCGTTCTCGGCCTAGCGTTTAAGCCCAATACAGACGATATGCGTTTTGCGCCTTCTATAGATATAATAAATTCTTTAGTTCTCTCCGGCGCCAGGATTAAATCGTATGATCCCCATGCAATGGAGAAGGCCAAGAGCTTTTTAAAAGGCGTGGATTTTTGCAAAGATCCTTACGAAACAGCTACTGGAAGCGACGCGCTTCTAATACTTACAGAATGGAGCGAGTTTAAAACCATGGAGCTTAAGCGCATAAAGAAGTTATTAAAGAATCCTTTAATCATCGACGGCAGAAATATTTTTGACCCTGCCAAAATGCGCAAACTAGGTTTCAAATATATCTCAATAGGCAGATAATCTTGACAAAACTGACATTGTTAGATTGTCAAGATTATGGGATAGAAAGGTTATATGATATACGGAGTTGAGGTAAAAAAGCTTAAGATAATTCCGGATGACAGGGGCAGGCTTATGGAAATATTGCGTTCTGATGAGCCTATTTTCCAGAAATTCGGCCAGGTGTATATGACTACGGCGTTTCCAGGAGTGACCAAGGCCTGGCATTATCATAAGTTGCAGGATGATCATTTTACCTGTGTATTCGGCGTTATGCGATTAGCTATATATGACTCTAGAGAAGATTCGCCTACATATAAAGAAATAAATGATTTTATAGTTTCTCCTGATAACCCGATACTTGTTAAGATACCAAAACTTACATATCACGGTTTTAAATGCGTAAGCGAAAAAGAGGCGATAGTTATTAATGTCCCAACAATGACTTATAACTATAAAACTCCTGACGAACATCGCTTGGATGCGTTTGACAATGATATACCATACGACTGGAACAGATAGAGGTGATACATGAAAGGCGTTATTCTAGCAGGCGGCCTGGGCAAACGGCTTGAACCATTAACTCGCATAACTAATAAGCATCTTTTGCCTGTATACGGCAAACCAATGATTTATTATCCTATCCAAACTCTTGTAGACGCAGGCATAAAAGATATTTTAATAGTTACAGGAGGCAATCATGCTGGTGAATTTTTGCGCCTTTTAGGCAATGGCTCGGAATTCGGGCTTAAGGATATAAATTATACTTACCAGAAGGGCGAGGGCGGTATTGCGGAAGCTCTGGACTTAGCGGAACACTTTGCCGATAATGATAAAATTGTCGTAATTCTCGGAGATAATTTAATCGAAAAGTCTATCAAGCAATATGTAAGCGATTTTTCCAAACAGCCGAAAGGCGCAAAGATTTTATTGAAAAAAGTCGATGACCCCGAGAGATTCGGCGTAGCTGAGATAAATGGAAATCAGATTATAAAAATTGTAGAAAAACCCAAACACCCCAAATCCGACTATGCTGTTACAGGTTTCTACATGTATGATAAAAAAGTTTTTGATATAATAAAAACCTTAAAGCCTTCTCATAGAGGCGAACTTGAAATTACAGATGTTAATAACGAGTACATAAAATGTAATCAGATGTCTTTTGCTGTTCTGGACGGCTGGTGGTCAGATTGTGGAACTCATGAAGCGCTGTTGCGCGCTAATAATCTGGTAGCTGGAAATGCAAATCATAAGCTCAAAAATTACTAAAAAACAACTTACGCAGAACCATCTGAGTTATTTTAAGACCATGGTGAAAGCCGTTGTTGATATCGAAGAAGAGATTATCGCCATTGATGCTGAGCTTCATTCTGATTTAGAAGAGCTTTTGCTGGACAATGGCTCTAAGCAAAAAGATCTTTGGGGCATAAATTTATATCCCCTGCAAGGCAAAAAAGATTTTATAGAATATACGTCTTTTATAAATATAAGGCCTAGCCAGGATAATTATTCAATGGAAATAGAAGATAAGGCTATGCGGGGAAAAATAGAAAATATTGTAGAAAAGCTTATTAATCATGACTCTTAAATACCATAAAACTCTTACAAAAGAAAAATGGGGCAGTATCCCTTTTTATAAACAAATTCTCATGATAGCCAATGAATTAAACAGGGCTAAGAATTGGATTAGCAAGAAAGACTCAGGAGAGTTAATATTGTGTTATGAAAGGGCGTTTGAACTTTTATATTTAACAGTAGAGGTTTTAAAAGACAAAAGAAAGCTGAGAGAGCTATTGCGTTTTAAAGAAATGCTCGCAATGCTTTATGTAAAAAAGCTTCCTGCTCCGGAAGAAAATAGAGTGCTATTAAAAACGTTGTTATCTCTGGATAGAGATAGTTTTTTATGCGGAGAGAGCTTATGAAAATACTTATTACCGGCGGATGCGGGTTTATCGGATCTAATTTTATAAGGCAGATGCTCAAAAAATACCCTGCTTATAAAATCGTAAATCTTGACAAGCTTACATACTGCGGCAATCCGGATAATTTAAGAGATATTGCGCTTGATAAACGCTATACTTTTATAAAAGGCGATATCTGTGATAAAAAAGTTGTAGAAAAAATTGTAAAAGATTGTAACGTAGTTATCAATTTTGCCGCTGAGAGCCATGTGGACAGGTCCATAGAAGACGCATCAGAATTTATTCGCACCAATATCTACGGCGTATATGTGCTTCTAGAAGCCAGCAAAAGGCATAATATCAAAAGATTCATCCAGATCTCAACTGATGAAACATATGGCAGTATCTCCAAGGGTTCTTTCAAAGAAACCAGCCCTATTCGGCCAAATAGCCCTTACTCAGCAGCCAAAGCAGGAGGGGATCATCTGGCTATGGCGTATTATACGACCTTCAAAACGCCTGTTATCATTACCCGCTCAAGCAATAACTTTGGGCCATACCAGTACCCAGAAAAAGTAATCCCGCTTTTTATTACAAATCTTCTGGCAAATAAACAAATCCCGCTTTACGGGGATGGCATGAATGTCCGCGACTGGCTGTATGTCATGGATAATTGCTCTGCTATTGATCTTGTGCTTCATAAAGGCAAGATTGGAGAGGTATACAATATAGGCGGAAACTTTGAAATTCCTAATATAGAGCTTACTAAGATTATATTGAAAAATTTAGGCAAAACCGATAAAATGATTCATTATGTCGCTGACAGGCTTGGCCATGACAGGCGCTATTCTCTTGATTCTTCGAAAATCAGGAAATTAGGCTGGAAGCCGT
>JAPLMC010000014.1 GCA_026387215.1 Candidatus Omnitrophota bacterium | reverse complement strand
AATTTTTCATTTATTTTTCTTGATACACTTTGTTGGACTGACATCATATAATCAAGTCTTCTTTGTTTTTCTTTTTCTGAAATCTGATTTTTGTAACTATAGGCAGGGGTGCCTTCTTCTCTTGAATATTTAAAAACTCCCAGCCTTTCAAATTTCATTTCTTTTGTAAAAGATACGAGCTCTTTAAATTCTTTTTCCGTCTCCCCTGGAAATCCAGCTATTACTGAAGTCCTTATGCTGACATCTGGTATTTCTTTTCTTATATACTCTATAAGAGAAACTACTTCCTTTTTACTTGTTCTCCTGTGCATCTGAGTTAGTATTTTATCATTAATATGCTCTAGTGGCAAATCTATATACCTACATATGTTTTCATTATCCTTTATAACCCTAATAACCTCTTTATCTAAATTAGCTGGGTGTAAGTATAATAATCTTATCCAGATATCTTTTGAAATTTTAGCTAACTCCTTTAATAAATCCCCCAATCTCTTTTTTTCATACAAATCTATGCCGTATAAAGAAGTATCCTGACCTATTAATATAAGCTCTTTTACGCCTTTATCGATTAATTGCGCAGCTTCTTTCATTATAGAACCAAAAGTCCTGCTTTTATAATTGCCTTTTAAACGCGGTATTACGCAATAAGTACATCTATTGGCGCATCCTTCTGAAATTTTGAGATACGCATAATGCCTTGGTGTCATTTTCAATACAGGGTTTTGAGGTTGATTACGCGAAAAATTCAGGACCCCCCTGAATTCATCCACCTCTTCTAAATCATCCGCGAGCTCGTTTCTGTATCTTTCCGATAAACAACCCGCCACTATAACCTTTTTAACGCAGCCTTCTTTTTTAGCGTCTATTATTCTGAGAATATTATCTATTGACTCCTTCTTGGCGTCTTCTATAAAAGCGCACGTGTTCACAATCACAGTATTAGCATGTAGCGCATCTTCATGAAAAGCATAACCTTTCTTTATAAATTCAGCTACAAGTTTTTCTGAATCCACAAGATTTCTCGGACAGCCTAAACTTATTATGCTGACTGTTTTTGTCATAAAAAAACGGGGTATCTCCCCGTAACTTTTGGCACACTAAAGTGGTATGCCCTACAATATTGTCGCAAAAGCCTTTAATTCTTTATTCCATCTTTTGTAATTATAATCTCTTTCTTCTTGCCCTTTTTTCCAGAAAAGCTTGCGGGTTTTCCATTTACATTGATTTTAACAACTCCTGAATCGCCTGCTTCTAGCTTTATTTCTTTTCTCGCTTTCCATGTATCCTTGCTGCCTTTTTTAAACAACCCTGTAAACATAATCTCTCCGTCTCCTGTCACCTGAAGCCATGTATTATCCGACACGAAAACCTCTAGTTCTACAGAATCAGATTTTTCATCAGAAACTTCTTTTTTTACGTCTTTTATTGGTTCATTTACCTTTAATTCTTCTTTTTTCTCTGTTATAGATGCGCTCGTCGTACGCTGGCGCGCTGTCTGCACTATGTCCTTATGATGAAGAGGTGCACTTTTAACTACCTTATTTTGTTTTTTTGTAGAAATATTTTTTATAATTTTAGCAGCCTGCCCAATAGCTAATGATAATATCCATAATACAAATATTCCCATAATTATGGCTATTATCTGGTTTTTATATTTAGCTATGCCGGGAAAATTTATTTTTTCGCTGGAGGTTTTAGAAACAGGTTTTGAGCGAGGCTTTAAAACCACTTCCGAACTTTTCTGAGACTCATAACCGGTTCTACCCAGATATTCTTTTACGCTGGGTTCATTCGAGACTCCTAAAAAAGCAGCATATGTTTTAACAAAGCTCTTTGCGTAAAAGCCAGATTTGATTTCATCCAGCCTGTCTTCTTCTATAGTTAGAACAATATGTTTTGATATGCGACTTCTTTCAGATACTTCTTCCAAGGAAAGATGTTTCGATTCTCTTGCTTTTTTTAATATCCTACCTACTGATTCTGGCATTTATTCGTTTAGACCAAATTAAACCCATCCCGATTACAATTAGGATGGATTTGGGGTAATTGAATCTTTATCTTCGCTAATATTGGTATTCCTGTATTAATATTTCCCTGGGCTTACTGCCTCTAAAAGAGCCTATTATACCTTCTTCTTCCATTGCGTCTACAATTCTGGCGGCCCTTGTATAACCAAGTCTTAATCTTCTCTGAAGCATTGAAACAGACGCTTGGCCTGTTTCAAGCACCATTTGCACTGCTTCATCAAAAAATTCATCTTTTTCAAAACCACCCCTTCCGGAAACGCTTTTTTTCTGCTGCTCAAGTATCTCGTTGTCATATACAGGTTCCTGCTGGGCTTTTATAAAATTTACAACCTTTTCTATCTCCGAGTCTGTTAGAAACGTGCCCTGAGCTCTTACTGGTTTCGGGGTTCCTGGTTCTAAGAACAGCATGTCGCCTTTTCCCAATAATTTATCAGCTCCATTCATATCTAGAACTGTTCTGGAATCAACCTTTGAAGCAACCTTAAATGAAATTCTTGCCGGAAAATTTGCCTTTATTACGCCTGTTACAACATCCACTGAAGGCCTTTGCGTTGCAAGTATCATATGAATACCTACTGCTCTTGAAAGCTGAGCTAATCGCGTAATAGCGTTCTCAATATCTTCCTGGGCAACCATCATAAGATCTGCTAATTCATCTATTATAACTACTATATAAGGAAGTTTTTCTTCTGATTTTTGATTAAATGAGGTTATATTTCTTGCGGCTATTTTGGCTAACATCTTGTATCTTGATTCCATTTCTCCTACAACCCACCCAAGCGCACCTGCAACTTTCTTAGCATCAGTAACAACAGGGCATAATAAGTGCGGCAACCCATTATATATCGCAAGCTCCACCATCTTAGGGTCAACCATTAAAAATTTCAATTCCTCAGGCGTAGCATTATAGACCATGCTCATTATTAGGGAATTTACGCAAACAGTCTTGCCTGAACCAGTAGTGCCTGCTATTAAAAGATGGGGCATATCTCCAAGATCTGTTACAACAGATTTGCCTGATATATCTTTTCCTAAAGCCATCGCAAGTTTTGAAGAAGCTGCCATCTTCTGAAACTCACTGGATTCCAATATTTCCCTCAAGAAAACCATTGAAGTGTCTGCGTTAGGAACCTCTATGCCAACGCATGATTTTCCAGGTATAGGCGCTACTATCCTCACAGTAGTTGCTTTCATGGTAAGGGCAATATCATCACTAAGGCTAGTAATCCTGTTTACCTTTACCCCAGGCGCAGGCTGTAACTCATATCTCGTGATAACAGGCCCCTTGCTTATATCAATAACCTTTGACTCTATTCCAAAATCCCTAAGAGTATCTTCAAGTATTCTTGCGCTTTCTTCTAGATTTTCTCCAAACAACTCAAGACTTGGAAGTTTGTAGTCGCCTACAACTCTCGGCTCAACCTTTGCTGCTTTTACAGGCACAGATTTTGATTTAGCTACAGGCTTCGACATAATATTTATTCTAGGCCTTTCTTCTTCTAGTTTTTCCTCTTTCTGGCTATATTCTTTTTCTTCTTTGCCTATTACCTGCGACCTTTTACCAGCAACCTGTTTCTCCACCTTCACCGCAGGCCTTAATCTTGGCCCATTGATAGATTTTTCTGTTTTTACATAGCCGGCTACGCCTTTTTCCCTTTTCCTTTTACCTATTTTATCCACCACAGCCCACATTTTCATAAATAAAATAGAGACTACAGGCAATATCAAAAATTCTGTGGCAACTAAAAGCGCCAACATAGTTAAGCTTACTGTAACTATATATCCGCCCATAGCTCCCAGATAATCCAGCAAGAACCTGTCCGTCAATAAAAATCCTAAAAGACCGCCTCTAGCAACCATCAAAACAGAATTAGGACTGGCTGTTAAGCTAAAAAATGCAGAGCTAGCGGAAAATAAAAATAAAATTCCCAGGATTCTATATAAAAGTCTTCCCGTAAGCCTCTCAGCTAAAATTCCTATACCCCATACCACAAAAAGAAAGGGTATAAAAAATCCTGCATACCCTATCAACTTAAATATGGCCCATGCAGTATATGCGCCTATTATTCCTATATAATTGCGAATATGGATATTAGGAGTGGATGTCTCAAAACCGATATCGTAAGAAGAATATGAAATCATCCCAGCCAATAGCAATAGCGCCAGAACAAATAACCCGATAGAAGCTATGAGATCTTTTTTATCCTTACTCATGGTATTTTTTCTTTTGATTTTAATCAGGAGCTCTATGCTTTTAAAAATATTACTACTAATATTCCAACAGCTATACAGTACACACCAAACCAATGAAACCTGTTTCTATAAAGCGTTTTTAATAATAATTGCAAGGAAGCAACCCCTACAATACAAGCTATAAAAAACCCGATGAAATAATTTATATTTATGACTGCAAAATTAAATCCCGCCTCTTTCATTTTAAAAAAGAATGCGCCAAGTATCGCAGGAATGGATAACAAAAAAGAAAACTTTGCTGCTGATTGCCCATCAAGCCCTAAAAATAAACCTGTAGAAATAGTAGCGCCGCTCCTGGATATGCCAGGCAATGCCCCTATTCCCTGAGCTAGCCCTATTAAACATGCTTTAAAAGCTGTCATGCCTTCTGTCCCCAGTCTTATCAGATTGCCAGCTATAAGCCACACGCCTGTCACTAGAAGCATTATGCCAATCATTTTTACATTATTAAACACAGCTTCTATGTTTTTTACAAATAGAATGACTAAAACAAAAGTTACGGCGCTTCCCAACAAAATTAAAAAGCCCACTCTTTTTTTAGTGGTTACGCTTTCTACTATCTCTCTGCCAAACACTATAAATACAGCCGCCAAAGTCCCGAAATGCAGGAATATATCAAAAAGTATTTCAGGTCCTTTAAAGCCCATTAATTTATGTAAAATAACTAAATGACCTGAGCTTGAAATAGGAAAAAACTCAGCTACGCCCTGCACAATACCTAAAACTACTGCCTGTAAAAACCCCATTTATTATATTATCCGCTTTCCAAGATCTTGACAAAACTGACATTGTTAGA
>JAPLMC010000064.1 GCA_026387215.1 Candidatus Omnitrophota bacterium | reverse complement strand
AGAAAGAACTTTTGTGATAGAGCTTGTGAGCGTGGTTTTGCCGTGATCAACATGCCCTATTGTACCGATATTTACATGTGGTTTTTTACGCTCAAATTTTTCTTTTGCCATGTTAATTTTCCTCCAAAATTTTTTGAAACAAAAATTTTATCCCGAGCAATTCGAGTTTTTACATTTAGTTGCGAGAGGCCAAATTTTGCTTCGCAAAATTTGATCCCGAACCGCCCTAGTTTTTTCAACTAGCGGCGAGGGACCTTTTTTTATTACCTCGCTATTATCTTTTCTGCTATATTTCCTGGAACTTCCGAATAATGAGAAGGTTCCATTGTATACGAAGCTCTGCCCTGTGTCAAGCTTCTTATGCTTGTTGCATAACCAAACATTTCCGCCAAAGGAACGTCGCCTTTTACAATTTTTATTTTAGCCTTTTGTGTAATTTCCCTGATCCTGCATCTTCTGGAATTCAGGTCGCCTATAACATCTCCAGTATAATCTTCAGGAAATACTGCTTCAAGATTCATTATCGGCTCCATCAATTTGCATTTAGCTTTTCTCAAGCCATCGCCAAGAGCTATTGAAGCAGCCATTTTAAAAGCCAGCTCGCTAGAATCAACGTCATGATATGACCCGTCAATAAGAGTAACTACGGTATCTATTACAGGATATCCTGCCAACACTCCTGTCTTCGCAGCCATCTCTATTCCGTCTTCTACAGCAGAGATATATTCTTTTGGTATTGCTCCTCCTACGATTTTATTTTTAAATTCTATTCCTGAATCTTGTTCTCCTGGTTTTATAACAATTACAACATGGCCATACTGACCGTGTCCACCTGTCTGCTGTATAAACTTGCCGACTGAGCGAATTTCTTCGCTAGGCATTTCTTTATAAGCAACCTGTGGAGCCCCTGTTTTTGCTGTCACTTTGAATTCCCTCAGCAATCTATCTATAATAATTTCAAGATGCAACTCTCCCATTCCGGATATGATTGTCTGCCCTGTTTCCGCATTGTAATGCACCTTAAAAGTAGGGTCTTCTTCCTGTAATTTATTCAAAGCCATGCCAAGCTTATCCTGGTCCAATTTAGTAGCAGGTTCTATTGCCATTGAGACAACAGGGTCTGGGAAATGTATCTTTTCTAAGATAATAGGGGCATCTTCTGCGCAAAGAGTATCTCCTGTTTTTGTATTCTTCAGACCTACGATACCTACTATATCGCCTGAACCTGCTTCCTCTACGATTTCCTGCTTATTAGCGTGCATACGCACTATCTTAGCCAGTCTTTCTTTTACATCTTTGCTTGAATTATAAACATAAGAACTTGGTTTAACAGTGCCTGAATATATACGCATATATGTTAATCTTCCAACATAAGGATCTGTTACTATTTTGAAGCACAGCCCGCAGAAAGGTTCATTGTCATCCGTCTTTCTAAATACCTCCTCATCTGAATGAGGATCAATACCTTTTACAGGCAGAAGATCTAAAGGAGACGGAAGGCATTCGCATATCGTGTCCAAAAGCATCTGGACTCCCTTATTTTTAAAAGACGCTCCGCACAATACTGGCACAAACATATCTTTTATAACAGCTTTTCTCAATGCAGCTTTTAGCTCCTCTATTGATATCTTTTGATTATGGATATATTTATCCATCAATAAATCATCATGTTCTGCGAGTTTTTCAATCAGGTCATGTCTGAATTTCTCCGCTTCTTGCAGCATGTCTTGTGGTATTACATCCTCTTTAAAGTTATCCAGCGCTTTTCCTTCTTCAAATATATAAGCCTTCATGTTTATCAAATCAATCAAGCCTCTGAAATTATCTTCATGTCCTATTGGAAGCTGCAAAGGAAATGCGTTTGCTCCTAATTTTTCAATAATGTCGTGAAAAACTTTTAAGAAATCAGCGCCTGTGCGATCCATTTTGTTTATAAAAGCTATTCTAGGGACTTTATAGTTGTCTGCCTGGCGCCATACTGTCTCAGACTGAGGTTGCACTCCTCCTACGCCGCAAAATACGACAACTGCTCCGTCCAAAACCTTTAAAGACCTTTCAACTTCTGCTGTAAAATCCACATGGCCTGGTGTATCTATAACATTTATTTTATAGTCTTTCCAGCCACATGTAGTAGCTGCTGCCATAATAGTAATGCCTCTCTCTTGCTCCTGCTCCATCCAATCCATCGTAGCAGTCCCCTCATCCACGCTGCCTATCTTATACAAGCGGCCTGTGTAGAAAAGTATCCTCTCAGTAGTAGTTGTTTTGCCAGCATCTATATGAGCTATAATTCCTATATTTCTCAATTTTTCTAAGGGAATATCACGTATCATAAAATTTTTATTTGCTAACTTTTGGGTTTCTGTAGCCATGTCTTATTTTGTTTCTATTTTTCATATTATTTTACACAAAAATTTACCATCTATAATGTGCAAATGCTTTATTAGCTTCTGCCATCTTATGCATATCTTCGCGTTTTTTCATGGCAGAACCCTGGCCTTTATACGCTTCCATTATTTCTTCCGCTAGTTTCTCATACATAGGTCTGCCTTTTTTCTGGCGGGCAAAGTCCCTTATCCAACGCATGGAAATAGACACACCCCTGTCACTCTTTACCTCTATGGGAATCTGATATGTAGCTCCCCCAACCCTTCTGGGCTTTACTTCCAAAAGTGGCCTTGAGTTATCAAATGCTTTTTGCAGCACCTCTATAGAATTTTTATTTCCTGCTTTTTCAGAAATTATATCCATAGCGCTATATACAATACGCTCTGCAGTAGATTTTTTACCTTTTTCCATAATCATATTAACAAACTTTGTAACCAGCTTGTTGCCATATTTAGGATCAGGCAGTACATCTCTTCTTTCAGCTCTTCTTCGTCTCATAATTTCTCCATTGGCACACTAAAATGTGCCCTACGCTTTTGTCGCAAAGGCCTTCATAAGCAGGCAGGTTATAAAACCTGCCTATTCTCGGCCTTTGCCTTTATTTCGGTCTTTTTGCGCCATATTTAGAACGGCTTTGCTTTCTATTTGCTACGCCTGCTGTATCAAGTGTGCCTCTGACAATATGGTATCTTACGCCAGGAAGATCTTTTACCCTACCCCCTCTTACCAGCACTATCGAATGTTCCTGCAAGTTATGGCCTTCTCCTGGTATATATGAAGTGACTTCCACTCCGTTTGTTAGCCTCACTCTTGCAACTTTTCTTAACGCAGAGTTAGGTTTTTTAGGAGTTTGTGTCTTTACCTGCAAACATACTCCTCTTTTTTGAGGACAATTTTTTAACGCAGGCGACTTTGTCTTTTTCTTTTTTTCAGTTCTACCGAATCTTATTAACTGGCTTATAGTTGGCATAGGTTATTTATTCCTTCTCTCCTTTTTCTTTCTTTTCATTTGCTTGCCCGGCACTCTTAGGTTTCAGGGCCTCTTCTTTTGATTCCTGCGCTTCTTTAAACATTTCTATATTGGCATGAGAGCTAAATCCTGTTCCTGCCGGGACTAAATGGCCCATTATAACATTCTCTTTAAGGCCCCGTAGATCATCTATTTTTCCACTTGCAGCTGCTTCTGCTAAAACACGGGTTGTTTCCTGAAAACTCGCTGCAGATATAAAACTTTCCGTACTAAGAGACGCTTTTGTGATGCCAAGAAGTATTGGAGTAGCACTAGCAGACTTGCCTTTTTTCTTTGTATCTCCTGGATCTTCTACCTTAATTTTTTTCAGCATCTGCTTCACTATTATCTCTATATGCTTGTCATTTATTCTCACGCCCTGTAGTCTGTAAACTTCTTGAACTTCATTTACAAGATATTCTTGCAGTCTTTTCTCTCCGCTTACCTTAAGAATATCCTGAGGATTAATAGGGCCATCTACCAGCTGATCTCCTGTTTTAACCCTATCACCCTTATAAACATTTAAGTGTTTTCCGTGAGGAATAATATATTCACGTTTCATGCCAGATGCAGATTTAACAATAATTCTTCTCTGGCCTTTCTTGGATGTTGCAAACTCCACAATCCCGTCTATTTCACTTATCATAGCAGGATCTTTTGGCCTACGAGCTTCAAAAAGCTCTGCAACCCTAGGCAATCCTCCGGTTATATCCTTGGTCTTAGATACCTGCCTTGGCGTCTTTGCTATCAAGTCTCCTGCATTTACAAATGCGCCATCCTGAGGAACTATATGCGCTCCAGCAGGTATAGGATAAATCGCCAAAACTTCTTTTTTGACATCTTCTATTATTATCTGAGGATGGTATTCGCCTTTCTGCTCTATAATAACTCTCTCTGAAAGACCTGTAGCCTCGTCTGTTTCTTCAGCCATAGTCACTTCTTCTATAACATCCTCATACCTTACCTTGCCGCTTAACTCTGTTAATATAGGAGATGTGTAAGGGTCCCATCTTACAAATATAATATTCTTTTCTATTTCTTTCCCATCTCCTAGATATAGAATAGAACCTGAAGGAACCATATGTTTTTCGAGCTCTCTGCCGTTTTCATCATTTATGCTTATCTGGCCGTTTCTATTTAGTACGATTATGTCTCCTTCTTTTTGCTTTACTGTCTTCAAGCCATGATATTTAACAATACCTTTAAATTTGGATTTTAAAAATGACTGCTCTATAATCCTTGAAGCAGTTCCTCCAATATGGAAAGTTCTCATAGTAAGCTG
>JAPLMC010000007.1 GCA_026387215.1 Candidatus Omnitrophota bacterium | reverse complement strand
TTTTCAAGTTCGTCTATTATTTCCATGGCCCGCACCTTAGGTGCGCCTGAGACAGTACCTGCTGGAAAACATGCCCTTAAAACATCAAATGCATTCTTATTCTTATCCAGAATACCCTTGCAATTGCTTACAATATGCATGACATGAGAATATTTTTCTATAAACATAAACTCTGTTACCTGCACGCTGCCTGGTTTGCAAACCCTGCCTATATCATTTCTGCCAAGGTCAACCAGCATTACATGTTCTGCTCTCTCTTTTGTGTCAGCTAAAAGCTCTTTCTCGAATTTTTTATCTTCGGTTTCATTTCCGCCTCTTGGCCTTGTGCCTGCTATAGGCCTCGTCTCAACTATACCGTTTTCGCATCTTACCAAAAGTTCTGGGGACGAGCCTACAATCTTTAGATAATCAAAATTCAGATAATACATGTAAGGCGATGGATTTAGAGATCTGAGAGAGCGGTAAACATCAAACGGCTCGCAATTCAGTTTAGTATGAAATCTCTGCGATGGCACAACCTGTATTATATCTCCAGCTTTTATATATCCTTTTGCCTTTTTAACCAGATCCTCAAAACCTCGCTTTGTAAAATTGGAGCTTATTTTATGCTTTTTGCTTTTATTTTTTTTATCCTGACCAAAGTTTAGAAATATTTTTTTCTTTTTCTCTAGCGCATTTAGTTTCCTTATAATTTCTTCTATCTTGTTTACCGCACTATCATATTTGTTTCGGATTTTGGATTTCGGATTTCGGATTTTATCTAAATATGCGTTTACCACTATCTTAACCTTGTGCGTAGAATGATCGAATATCACAAGATTGTCCGCCATCATGAATATTAAATCTGGAATATTTAAATCATCTGGATTTTTATCAGGTATACTTTCAAAAAATCTTACCATATCATAGCCCATATAACCTACCAGTCCTCCGGAAAACCTCGGAAGGCCTTTAACCTCAGCAGCCTTAAAATTCTTCATTATCCTTTCAATTTCCACAAGCGGCTCATCTACGAAATATTTTTTAACCTTCCCTCTTATGTTTAACTCCGCTGAATTCGACTTGCTTTTGAATATCAGAGAAGGCTCTGTTCCTATAAATGAAAACCTCGCTATCTTTTCCTGGCCTTCAACTGACTCCAACAGATAAGAATATTCATTTCCTATTTTTTTAAACATAGAGACAGGTGTCAATGTGTCCGCCAGAATTTCTTTATAGACAGGGATAACATTAGCTTTTTTAGCTAATTTTATAAACTCTTGTTTGGATGGATAATACATATAATCACCACAATTTCGTAGGTTGTCTAGGCAACCTACGAAATTTTTATTTTACGGTAAAAACAACTTCTGTTTCCAGTATGACAGGCTACGCCATCGCCCATCTGTCTTACTTTTATAAGCAACGTGTCCATATCACAATCGTAACAAATAGTTTTTAAAACCTGAAAATTCCCTGATGTTTCTCCTTTTATCCAGTATTTCTGCCTGCTCCTGGACCAAAAACATGTTTTTTTAATCTTTAATGTTTTCTTTAAAGAGTCTTTGTTCATATAAGCCATCATCAAAACTTCTCCGGTTTTGTAATCCTGTATTATTGCCGGAATCAGACCATTTTTATCATATTTCAAATTATTTATTTCAAATTTTTGTTGTTTCATTTCATACCTTTCATTTGTTTTTGTTTTGGCACACTAAAGTGTGCCCTACAAATTTTGTCGCAAAGGCCCATCATAAATAGGCAGACTAAAGTCTGCCTATTCCAGGCCTTTGCCTTTATAAAATTCTAA
>JAPLMC010000021.1 GCA_026387215.1 Candidatus Omnitrophota bacterium | reverse complement strand
GCTATTTTATTGACATAATCATAACGGTTTATAAATTCCGCTCCTGCGCCGTGATAAACACCCTCGGATTTTTTTTCTATGAGCTTTATCAATATATCCGACAATAATCCTGAATAAGTAGGAGTAGAATAGAGATCATCTGCGGCGTAAACCTTTTTGCCGCTTTGCATGTTGCGGATTATCTTTAGCACAAAGTTTTTCCCTGTATGGTCTATACCGCAAAGCTGGGCAGTGCGGACTATCAGATAATTTTTAAGTTTGCTTCTGATGATATTTTCTGCTTCCAGCTTAGTCTCGCCATATTTATTTATGGGATTTGGCTTATCTTCTTCTTTATACGGCCCGTTTTCGCCGTCAAATATATAATCAGTAGAGACATATACTAATTTTGAGTTATATTCTTTTGTCTTTTTTACCAGATTTATTGTGCCTTTAATGCTAACATCTTGGGCAAGTTTCGGCTTCAGTGTGCATAAATCCACATCTGTAATCCCGCCTGCCATTACCACAACTTCCGGTTTGAATAAACTAAATACCTTTTCCAGGCTATCTTTATCTCTTACGTCCAGATAAGATAAGCCAACGCATTCATGAGAACAATACGTTCCCATAGTGTTCCATTTTTTCTTTATAGCGTCATTATATAATCTGCTTCCAAGAACTCCGGAAGCACCTATGATTAATAGTTTCATAAAACCCCACCTCAACCGCATTCCGATTATAATCAGGACGCGGTTTTAATTGAATCAACTACATATCTAATTTCTTCTTCTGTAAGCTCTGGATACATTGGTAAACTCATTATTTCTTCGCAACATTTTTCCGCAACAGGAAAATCGCCTTTTTTATAGCCAAGTTCTTTGTAACATTCTTGCAAATGCACAGGTATTGGATAATGGATCAATGGGCAAATGCCTTTATCTGCCAACTTTTCCATAACTTCTTTTCTATTTTTAATTCTGACAGTATATTGATGATAAATATGTTTCGCGTAATCTGCCTCATAAGGAAGCGTTATATCCATCTTTTTTTCTTTAAATAGTTTCGTATAAAGCTCTGCGTTTTTTATTCTTTTTTCATTCCACTTGTCTAAGTGTTTAAGTTTTACGCGTAAAATAGCAGCCTGCAATGTATCGAGCCGAGAATTATAGCCTTTGATTATGTTCTCATATCTCCCTTTTCTTCCGTAATCTCTCAGAAGTAACGCTCTATCTTTTACCTCTTCTGAATTTGTTGTTATCATGCCGCCGTCACCAAAAGCTCCAAGATTCTTGGTAGGATAAAATGAAAAACACGCCGCGTCTCCAAAGCTACCAACTTTTTTGTTTTTGTAAAGCGCTCCATGAGCCTGAGCACAGTCTTCTATAATTTTAAGCTTATGTTTCTTTGCAATCTCTATTACAGGATCCATATCAGCCGGATGGCCATATAGATGCACAAGTAATATAGCTTTCGTTTTTTTAGTAATGGCCTTCTCTATCTTTGAAACATCAATACTATAAGTTTTTTCTTCTGTATCTACAAAAACTGGTTTCGCTCCTGCTATAGAAATCCCGAAACTAGTAGCTATATAAGTATAAGTCGGGGTTATGACTTCGTTGTCTTTTCCAATACCGCAGGCAAGGCAGGCTAAAAATAATGCGTCAGTGCCTGAATTTACGCCTATACCGTATTTTACGCCGCAGTACGCGGCGAATTCTTTTTCAAAAAAGCCTACGTCTTCGCCTAGGATAAAGCCTCCGGAAGCCATGACTTTTTCTATCGGGCCTTTTAATTCATCTTTTATTTGTTCATATTGTCTTTTTAATGTAAATGTATCGACTTTCATAGTTTCTCCTTTTCCTTCTTCAAGAACTTGACAAAACTGACATTGTCAGATTGTAAAGTTTATTTACTGAGATAGATTCTAGGCATTTTTTATGCTCACATTCCGGTAATTTAAATTTTTTATAGCATGGTCTGCAATCTGCATCTGAAGTTACTACTATGTCTTTTTCTCTTTTTGGATATGGGCCATATACCTTATCATCCACTGGGCCAAAGATAGATATTGTTTTTACGCCCTGGCTACTAGCAATATGAAGAGGGCCGCCCTCACTACAGATTACAAGCTTGCATCTTTTGCACAGCTCTGCCATTTCTCTTATTTTAGTAAAAGGCGCGATTAATGGCTTCTGCTTCATTAGAGATGTAATTTCTTTGACTAAGTTTTCTTCGCCAGGGCCCCAGATTAAAACTACTTTTGCATTAATCTTATCCGCCAATTCAGCAAATTTCTTAACGCTCCATCTGCGCCTATCCTGGTTCTTCTGGCCAAAGCTCATACCGCCGCCAGGGGCGATGCCTACCAATGTATCATTACTATTTATGCCGGATTTGGTTAAAAAATTGTCTATATATCGCTTGTCCTCATCTGTTGTTATTAAAACTGTATTCCCGATTATCCCGTTCGCCGAACGGGATAATGGTCCCGTTCGGCGAACGGAAAGAAGATCTAAATAATATTCGGCTACAGGTTTATCATTAAAACCTTTGAAAGAGGACCTATTATTTAAAAATCTTCCCCTCCTCTTATAATCAAACCCTCTGCGGTCTTTTATGCCGGCCCTCCAGCAAAAGAACGCGTATTCTTTGCCAAGCGACAGGTCAAATACTATATCAAATTTTCTCTTTTTTATCTGTTCCCAGAAACTAAAAAATTTCTTTACGGCTTGTATTTTAGATTTTTTCCAGAGATTTCTATATTCATCCCTTTCAAATACAAAAACCTCATTTATATCCGGATTTGTATTTAATATATCTTTTACTTTTAAATTACATATATAAGCTATATAGCTCTCAGGATAAGCTTTTTTAATAGCAGAGACTAAAGGCGTTGAAAACAGCAAATATTTTTTGTCATTTAACCACCTCAACCTACGCGGTTACCGCGTAGGTTGAGGTACGGTTTAGGTACGGTGACCTACGCGGTTTTAATAATACCATAAAAGATAAAAATATGATATAATATTTTCACTATGAAAAAGTGGTTTAAATCTGTAAATACGCTAGTAGAAGACCTGTATAATAACGACTTTAAAAACACAGGTTCTACGCCTATTGAAAAAACTATAATAGACTTATTGTTGGCAAATTTTACGCTTTGGGGCTTTGAGGATGAAGCTAGGCGTCAAAACGTTCTTGATAATTACATAGCTGAACTAAAAAGAAAAATTGATAAGGAAAACCAGAGAAGAAATGACATTATAGACAATCTGGACGCTCTTATTAGGGAAGATGTTGAGAAAAAACTTGGATCAATAGATCAAGCTCTTCCTATGAATTCTGAAAATCCTGGAAGTCTGTATGACCGCCTTACAATACTAGCCCTCAGAAATTACAATCTTAAAAAAGAAATAAATCGTAAAGATATTGATATTACCCATATAGAAAAATGCTCTAAAATGCTTGAGCAGGTTAATGAGCGCTCCAGCGATCTTCTGAAATGCCTTAAAGAACTAATGGATGACATTTATTCTGGAAGGAAAAAGATTAAATCTTATAAGCAGCACAAGATGTATAATGATCCTAGCTTAAACCCTGCTTTGCGTAAATAGACCAACACAATTAAAAACCACCTCAACCGCGTAGGATGCTTCCGGCAACCTACGCGGTTGAGGTGGTTTTTTATTTGGGGAGAATATCTGAAATCTTTTTATGCTTTACTTCTAGACTATTGCAGATAGATGTTATCTCGTCTAAAATATATTTATCTAAACCTGGGATAGCTATTATAAGTTCATCCACTTCTTTAGACTTTAAAAATCTCTCCAAATCACTCCTTGTGCCAAGAATAGCTACGCCATGTATGCGGTGGCCTATTTTTTCTTTATCATCGTCTAAAAATCCCACAGGCTCACAGTTAAGGAATCTATTATTTTTTATTTCGCGTAAAACAAATTCCCCAGCATCACCTGCCCCGTATATAAGAACTTTCTTTCCAGCGAGGCTAGCCTGATCAAATATCTCTTTATATACTCTTTCCAAAACTCTCGACCCTGAAATAAAAAGAAACAGCATAAGCCAGTCAATAATAAAAACTGTTCTAGAAAACCCTTGAAATCGCCATATAAAAAGTATCAACGCAGCTGAGGCAACAGATGCAAAGGAAACTGCTTTAAATATATTCACAAGATCCAAAACGCTCACATATCTCCATATCCCTCTATAAAGTCCAAATTTAAAAAATACCAGGTACTTTACTATTAATATCAGCGGCAAACTCTTCACTATAATATCCTGGCTGTCTATTGTTAGAATACCTTCATATCTTAAAAGATTCGCCGAGATGTAAGCCAGGCATATCAATATAAATTCCACCCCTACTTCCATGATCCTTCTTTTGTGAAGCAACATATTATTCAAAACTACGCTTCCATTTTTCTTTTTTATATGACCAATATCTGCTTGGCCATAAACTTTGACTTTGCCTAAAAAGGCTGTGAAATATAAAAGTATTATTATCGCTAAAAGTATGAGTACGCCTATTACAATAGGGCTGACAAACATGGATAAGATACTCATCGCGCCAAAAAATATGCCAATAAAATAAAGGGAGATAACTGTCTTTTTTTCAGAAAGCCCTAAGACGACCATTCTGTGCGATATATGATCTTTTCCACCCTTGAAAATCTTACGCGAATTAATACTTCTCATTAGAGTTACAAACATTGTATCAAATATCGGCACTGCCAGGATAAGAAGAGGTATGAAAAGCACCATTACTAACTGAGTCGATTCTCTCCATGTTCCTTGTAAAGTTATAGCTCCAAGCATAAAACCTACAAACATGCTTCCTGAATCCCCCATAAAAATTTGAGCAGGATTAAAATTATATCTAAGAAACCCCAAAAGGCTTCCAGCTAAAATCAACGCAGGTAACCCCACCTCAAAATTCCCATTTAAAAGAGAATATATAAATAATACTATTCCTACTATAGCTCCTATGCCTCCAGAAAGGCCATCCATATTATCCAGAAGATTAAAAGAATTTACTATCGCCACTAACCATAATATTGTAAGAGGTATGCTTATGAGGGGGTAAGGTATTACATTGATCTTGATTCCAAAATGAACAAGCAAGGCTGCTATTATTATCTGAGTAAGAAGCTTTGTGTAAGGCTTTAAACGCGTTATGTCATCAAATATTCCTACGCCAAAAATAAGACATCCTGCCAGTATAATCCCAATACTTCCGATATTAAACTTTACAAATATTATGTATGGGATAATAAAACTTAAAAAAATAGCTACGCCTCCGAAAAGAGCTGTAGGATTTTTATTCCACCTGTCTTCGCGAGGCTTGGCAATATAGCCTTTTAATATAGATATTCTTTTAACAAGAGGGGTAAGAAGAATGGATAAACTAAAAGATAATAAAAATGGGATAAGGTAAGATTTTAACATAATAAACCACTTCAACCGCGTTCCGATTGTAATCGGGACGCGGTTTTATTATTTCTTATAGTATTCTACAACACTTTTTATGGTGCCTTCCAGATCTATGGTAGGTTTGAATCCGACTAAGCTATTTACCTTTGTGGTGTCAGGAACACGGCGCTGCATATCTTCGAAACCTTCTTCGTATGCCTTTTCATATGAGATGTAAACCAACTTGGATTTACTTTTAGTAATCTCTATAACTTTTTTAGCAAGATTTTCTATCGATATTTCTTCCTGGCTGCCTATATTAAACACTTGACCTACAGCATCTTTACTGTTCATAAGCTTAACAAGCGTCTTAATAACATCTTTTACATGCAAAAAACACCTAGACTGTTTTCCTGTTCCATATACAGTTATATCTTCATTCTTAAGCGCCTGATTTACGAATCTAGGTATAACCATTCCATAGGCTCCGGTCTGGCGAGGGCCAACTGTATTAAAAAGCCTTACTATGATAGTGGGAACTTTTTTCTCTTTCCAGTAAATATAAGCCAGCATCTCATCCACTGCCTTTGCAGTGGAATAACCCCATCTCACTTTTAGCGGCGAGCCTAAAATCCTGTCATCATCTTCTTTTAAAGGCCCATTTGTATTCTTGCCGTATATCTCAGAAGTAGAAGTGATAAGAATTTTTTTATGATATCTATGGACCATATCCAAGACTATCTCACTGCCTTTGATATTTGTTATTAAAGATTCCAGCGGCTTTTTTACAACCAAATCTACTCCTACTGCTGCAGCTAAATGATACACAACATCACATCTTTCAACCAATTTATCCACCAGCATCTCATTCATAATACTGCCTTCCACAAACTGGAAAGATTTATTACCATCTAAATGGGCAATATTCTCAAATCTTCCTGTAGAAAGATTATCCAAGACAACTACTTCATTTCCGCCTGCTATCAATTCATCGCTTAAGTGCGACCCGATAAATCCAGCCCCGCCTGTAATAAGAACTTTCATCTAATGCCTCCATTATAATCACCCTGTCCCGATTGCAATCGGGACAGGGTTTATAAAAACTATCTCTTAGTTAATTCCAATTTCCTGATTCTTGTTTCGTGGTCATCTACTCTGTGGCTAGTATCAAACAAAGCTGTCTTCATCGCGCTAAACTCTAAGTCGATTCTATCAAATCTTAAATCAATCTTATCAAATCTCCTATCGTGTTCCTCCAGCTTTTTAACAACGCTTCCATACTGTTCAGCTACTATCCTAATTTCTGAACGCAAAGCTTCAATCATTACGCCCGTATGCCTTTCCAAACGGCTTTCCAGGCGCCTTTCTAATTCCGCAAAAGATCCGGTTAAATTTTTTTTCATGGCCATAATTAGCCTCCTTTCTACTATAGTAGACACATCTGGAGGCTATTTTCTTTCAAATATTTTTATTTTTTTTGTAGGGTATTATTATACAACGTTCCTGTATCTTTTATCAACCTTTCTTTTGAAAATCTGTTTTTCACGATATTTCTGCCATATTCTCCGAATTTCTTTCTTTTTTCAGAATCTTTTATTAAATCCATAAGTTTTTGACTAAAGCTTTCTTCATCTCCGGATTCTACAAGATATCCGCTCTTATTATCTTCCACAATATCCTTCACGCCGCCTACATTTGTCGTTATCACTGGCCTTCCACTAGCCATTGCCTCTATAAGCGATACAGGCGTGCCTTCATTTAATGATGTCAATGCCACAATATCAAGTTCCTCATAAATCGCCTTTAAATCCTTAACCCACCCTTTAAATTTTATTTTATCACACATACCTAATTCTTCCGCGTATTTCTCCAGATCACATCTTAATTCTCCATCACCAACCACAATAATTCTGTAGGGCAGGTTTAAACCTGCCCTACAAGCCCTAAATAACATCTTATGGTTTTTTATCGGCACAAGCCTTCCAACAATTCCAATATTTATAACTTCACTACTTTCTTTTAATGGCAGTGCAAACAATTCATCTAATTCAAATCCTAACTCTATCACTTCTATCTTTTTCTCTAGGGCTATCCTATATTTATGTGCTAATTCATCTTTTAAATTCCGGCTCACAGTAATAATCTTGTCCGTAAACAACGCCAATATCTTTTCTGTCCATATAAAAAACACTGTTTTTATTTTTCCAAAATATCCACTAAACACATGTCCATGAAACGTGTGAATTAAAACCGCGTAGGTTGCCTCGCCGAAGGCGGGCATCCTGCGCGGTTTATTAAGGTTATAAAGAATTCCTGCCATCCTCCCTAATGCCCCCGCCTTTGCCGTATGTGTATGTATAATATCCGGCTTTTCTCTACAGATAATCTTATATATCTTCCAAAACGCCGACCAGTCGTCTTTCCAGGATAATTCTCTACCTAACTCTTCTACGATAATCGGCTTCATGCCCTTCTCGCGAGCCAAATACATCATATCGCCTTCGGCTTTATCCACTTCCCCGCACACTAATACTGTATCAGAGAACCCTTCAGTCAATATCACCGCATTTCTCGCCGGCCCACCAATATTTAGTCTCGCAATAATTCTTAAAATTTTCATTCTCATCATTATACAGATGTATTATATTTTATCATACATGACATCCTTTTCATTATCCCAGATACTCCATAATATTGGGTCTTTTTCTAGATAGGCTATTGAATCAACCTGTTGTTTTCGTTTAGTTTTGATATTTAATTTTTTTCTTTCTATATTTTTTGCCATATACATCCTCCTGATTACTATATTATATTACTATTTGGAGCAGAATTTCCATAATGCCTTCAGATAAAGCAATGTGCATTTTTTGCACATTGCTTTTTAATGTTCATTTTCTTATCGTCCAAAAATCAGCTGATAGGGTTTCCAGATATTCATATGGCATGGTAAAATATCCATCTTTGCCCCATTTGCTTCCCCAGGAATTCCGGACTAGAAACCGTTTTTGGCTTTGATTGTAACCAGCTGCCATTACAGCGTGTCCGCCTAGGACTTTTTCCTTCTTTCTGGGCATATTAGCCACGCCTGTTTTGGCGACTTTTTGCGACTGGAAACTTTCATAAACAGTAAAGCCAAATACAAACGGATATCCTTCAGCAAGGCAGGTAAGCATCTCGGGCAGGCTATTTATGCGGTGATAAGATTCAATACGATGTTTTTTAGCTTCCTCATAGCACTTTTTGGAAGGTTTTTTATCAAAACGTTCTATTATATACGGCCAAGTATTTTCCCAGCACGCGCCTTGCTTCCTCAATGTTTTAATGCCATCTCTTAGAGACGCGCCTGAATCATAATCCACGGTGTCTTCCAAAACTCTTTCATTATAATAAATAAACAACCTGCTCACATCCTCATACACCCCAGGGGTGGCATGCTGCCACCCCTGGGGTGTATTATTTTCAGTTATGCCTTTTTTGTCCAAATATTCCAAATTCCCCGCCACAGCATTCGCCGTACAGCTT
>JAPLMC010000055.1 GCA_026387215.1 Candidatus Omnitrophota bacterium | reverse complement strand
CCTTACATAGCTAGTCGGCAACTCTTCAACATTAATTTCTAACAAAAAATCTTTCATTTTTTCCTTTATCGCCTTCACCGCCATAAATTTTACAAAAATAACAATGTAACAATTGTCAACTTTATTGGCCGGATAGATAAATCTCGGCGCAGCGTTTGGCTAGAGAGCGAACCCTGGCTATATAGCGGGGCCTCTCGGACTGACTTATTGCGCCTCTTGCGTCCAAAACATTAAATGCATGGGACGCCTTCAGTACAAAACTATACGCAGGATAAGCAAGAGCTTTATCAGCCATAGCATTTGCCTCTTTTTCAAAATATTCGAACATCTTTGAATACATCTCTATGCTGGCTTCTTCGAAATTATACTTTGAATATTCTATTTCGTGCTGCCTATGGATGTCGCCGTAAGTCACTCCATTATGCCACTCTAAGTCGAATAAATTAAATTTTTCCTGGATAAACATGCATATGCGCTCAAGGCCATAAGTGATTTCGCATGGCACAAGATCCATCTCTATGCCAGCCACTTGCTGAAAATATGTAAATTGCGTAATCTCAAGACTATCCAGCCAGACTTCCCAGCCAAGACCTGAGGCGCCAAGAGTAGGAGATTCCCAGTCATCTTCCACAAACCTAACTTCGTGAGCTTTTAAATCCACCCCAAGGAATTTAAGGCTATCAAGATATATTTTTCTTATATCAGATACGGTTGGTTTTATTATAACCTGATACTGGTAATAATGCTGAAGCCTTAGCGGATTATCTGCATATCTTCCGTCACAAGGCCGCCTTGAAGGCTGGACATAAGCACAGCTCCATGGTTTTCTACCAAGAGATTTAAAAAATGTGGCTGGATGAAAAGTGCCTGCGCCAACCTCTGTATCAAGCGGCTCTACAATAAGGCAGCCTCTGTCAGACCAAAATTTATTAAGCTTCTGAATAACTTCCTGAAATGATATTTTTTTCATTTTTACACTTCTTTGTTTTCAAAACTTGACAAAACTGACATTGTCAGAATGTCAAGTTTATAAAAATCGAGCTGTCTTTAACGGCTTGTCTAAATTTTCCTCTATAATTTTTCCTGTAATATCTTTTATCTCATTATTTACATCTTTTGTCAATTTCATATTAGAGGCGGATTTCCATGATTCTCTTTCCAAGTGCATAACGCTGGACATAGCTCCTTTGGTCAATTTAAAATATTCAGCACCAGGCCAAAAACCCTGGGCCATTAATAACTTTATTTCAAAAAGCCTGGTTATGCTTCCAGTTTCTTTGCCGCTATCCAGAGATTTAAAACTATGATAGAGGCTCTCAAACACCTCTTCTGATTTCCACTCAGGCTCAGTAAATACATCAGTCAATTCCAGCATATAATATGCTGATGAAGCCCTGCCCCATTCCTTAAGTATATTAAGAAATACTTCTTGTGTTTCGCATTGCGATATTATAGAAATGCCTCTGGTTTTTTTTTCGTAAAAAACTATCTGATCCAGACTGAAAAATATAGGATTTGCATCACCCCTGGGTCTTGCGCCCCTAGCGCCTTTTATAATGCCATCTACTTTCCCAAAATCTTTTGTAAAAAAAGTAAGGATGAGGCTAGTTTCCCTAAAGTCCTTCTTTTTTAAAAGTATCGCTTCCGTTTTCTGTATTGCCATATTCGGTTTTTGGCGTAACTGCTCCGCCTGAAATAATCATTTTCATGCCGTCTGATACAGACATGTCCAGCAAAATTACATCTTTCTGTGGCACAAGCACCAGCATGCCAGAAGTGGGGTTTGGCGTAGTAGGTACAAAAACATTAATAACATTTTCCCTGGTCTTTTCCTGTATCTCGCCTCGCGCTTCCGAAGTAACAAATCCTATAGCGTAAACCCCGTTCTTAGGGTACTCTACTAAAACAACTTTTTTAAAAATAGACTTCTGGCCGGATAAAAAAGCTGAAGACATCTCTTTCAAGCCTTTATAAACAGTACTTATCATGGGCACTTTATACAAAACGCTTTCTCCAAAACCAAAGATATTCCTGAATAATATAATTTTTGCAGCGAATCCGGTCAGAGTCAAAAGTGCCAGTAAAATAAAAAATATAGCGATTTTCGTAAAAAATTCCACGGACGCCTTATCCGGCAGCCATATCTGAAATATTTTCATGACAGGCTCCAGCAATAAAAAATTTAGCTTACTTACAATGAAATATAACACCCATAAAGTTAAAGCTCCTGGTATTACTATTAATAATCCTGTAAAAAAATTAGACTTGATTTTATGCCACATATTATTTCCTTAAAAATTGAAAAATAAAAACTGTTATCGAAACCCCTACCAATGCGCCTATAAAAACTTCCATAAGGCTGTGAATTTTGAAACTAACCCTGCTTCTTGCCACAAGAATCGCTAATATAAACACGAGGAGGATCACCAAGCTGTTAGGATAAAGAAGCGAGATGATTGTCCATATTGAAAAAGCTATTGCGGTATGGCCACTGGGCATACCTCCTCTTAAAGGCGTGCCTCTGCGTAAATATAACTTACTCAAAACCACTACAACCAGAATTAATATCAGTATTATAAATGTTATATGCCAGCTGGATTCTCTTATCTTTAAAATATTATCTTCTATCCTAATGCCTGCTTTAGAAGCAAATAAAATATAGCCTATTACAACAGCGGTTATGGCGCTTAATAAAACAGCCCCTGCGCCTATGTCCTTTACTATCCTAGCTAGAGGATGATATTCCTGACTTACCAAGTCCACTGTGTACTCAATAGCTGTATTAAACATCTCTGCAAAAAGAACAAACGCTATTGTAAGACACAGCACCATTACCTCTATATAAGTGAAGTTTAAAAGTATACCCAAAAGCACAGCTAAAAGCCCTATTAAAAAATGAAGCCTCATATTGCGCTGGCTCTTAAAAACATACACAAAACCTTCTATAGCTGCATTAAAACTGTCTGCTAAACTTTGCTGTTGCATAAACTTTCCATTAGCTCTTTTTCTTTTGCTTTCATCTTTTTTCTAGCCCTTGGCTTTTCATCATCATAGCCCAGTAAATGTAGAATGCCATGCACAAAATAAAGATTAAATTCTTCTTGAAAATCCTTTTTTCGCTTCTTGGCTTCTCTCTTAGCTGTCTCCACTGATATCACCACGTCCCCCAGCACAGGCCCTGAAAGCCCTCTGTAATCGCGCATAGGAAACGCCAAGACATCTGTAGCTGAATCATTTCTTCTGTATTTCCAATTCAAATTCCTGATATACATATCATTTACAAGAACAAGGCTTAACTCAACGTCATCCTCAGCCATAATTTTCAATATATGATCGGCACATTTTATTATTTTATTCTTATCAATTTTTTCTATATTTTGTAAATTCTGTATATCTATTTTCATATATTTTAGGCAACCTCCTAGATTAACTACTAGTTACGTTTTTTATTTCCATCGTCTTCCGGATAGTCAACTCTGCTATCATATATGCCTATCAAAATATGAGTAAAAACTTCGGCTATTTTTTCCAGGTCTTTTAAGGTCAGCTCGCATTCATCTAGCTGGCCATCTATAAATTTGTTATTTATAATCTTCTTTACAAGGCCTTGTATGCTGGAAGGCGTTGGGTCGTCAAGAGTACGTG
>JAPLMC010000083.1:7029-9440 GCA_026387215.1 Candidatus Omnitrophota bacterium | reverse complement strand
TGAATATTTATAGTATTATCGGTCTTATTCTTCTAATTGGCATTGTTCAGAAAAACTCTATTCTTTTGATCGATTTTACTAATCAGTTTCGGGAACAAGAGAATCTTCTCCCTCGCGAGGCATTATTAAAAGCATGCCCTACGCGGTTACGCCCAATTCTTATGACTGCTGCATCTACAGTAGGCGCAGCAATACCTCCAGCTTTGGCATTAGGCCCTGGCGCTGAAACCCGTATTCCTATGGCAATAACAGTTATAGGCGGAGTTATAGTTTCAACATTGCTTACTCTGTTCGTAGTGCCGTGCATATATAGCCTTCTTATAAAGTTTGAAGGCAAGAGGAAAAAAATTGTTTTCTCATCTGATTCAGGCCAATAATTTTCTCGCCAAAAAAACATTTTTTGTGATATAATAATAAAACTATGAACCCCGCAACTTCTTAATATTCAAAAGCAGTTCTATTAAGAAGTGTGGGGTATGGTATTATAGAATAGATGAATAGGAAAGAAGGTGCGGGGTGAATATTCAAGATGGATGGGAAAAAGCGTTAAAATATACTCAGATTATAAGGCCTAGACCAAAGGAGCTACTGACTTTTGAGGCAACAGAAGTGCCGTATATATTTCTATCAGAGTCTCTGGTAAATTTAGGAGATACTGTGGTAAGAAAAGGCCATGTTATGGTTGAAAAGCCAGCCATAATTCTTCCCAGCAATCTGCCTCAATTTGAAGGTTTTGATTTTGAAAAAGAATTTCATTCAGGACAGGATATGCTTTTAAATTTTTTACTTGTTCGCGGAATTAGTTTTCCGTCCTTGAAGTATAACAATAAAACTCATTCGCTTGATATTTATGAGGGCCATCTTGAAAAAGCGATCGGGTATTATTCTGATAAATTGCAACAAGGAGAAGATGTTGCTAATGGCCTGGTGGCAGGGCCTGAAGACTTCTGGCAGTTTTCCATCCTGATTTTTATAGCTACCCAAATTATGCGCTCGGCAGATGGAGATATAAAAAGATTATTAGAACGATTTAGAGAAGAACGGGGCAATCCGTCATGAATTCCTTAGCCAATTTAGCAGTACCGACGCAGTAAGTCAGGACTGCTAAATTCAACGGCGATTATGCATCTGAATAAAAACGATATAAAGAATTTTACCCTAGAAGAATTTAAAAAAGAATTGGAAAATATTTCAGAGCCTTCTTATAGGGCCGAGCAGGTATTTTTCTGGATCTATAAAAAAGGCGTAAGCGATTTTAGCGCCATGAATAATCTGTCGAAGCTTTTCAGGGAAAAGCTGTCGCAATCCTACTATATAGGCGCGTTAAAACTTTTAAAGCACCTCAAATCCATAGACCAAACTGAAAAATTTTTATTTGAGCTGAGCGATGGAAACCTGATAGAGACAGTTTTGATATACGCCTGGAAAAGGAAAACACTTTGCGTGTCTACACAGGCAGGATGTAAGTACGCGTGTTCATTTTGCGCGAGCGGCATGAACGGCTTTAAAAGAGATTTGAGCGTTTCAGAAATATTGAGCCAGATAACGGCTATTGAGCATAATTTGAAGCACAAGATAACAAATTTTGTTTTTATGGGCATGGGGGAGCCGTTCGATAATTATGATAATGTGGCAAAGGCTATAAAAATAATGAATTCCAAAAAGGCAATGGCTATAGCCGCGAGAAGGATTACCGTTTCTACCTCCGGTGTTATCCCGGGCATTGAAAGATTTAAAGAATTAGGCCTTCAGGTTAATCTATCCATATCCCTTCACGCCGTAAATAATGAATTGCGTGACGCCCTTATGAGCGTTAATAAAATATACCCCCTTGAGAAACTTCTGAAAGCCTGCGAAGACTATATGGAAAATTTCGGAAGGATGCTTACCTTTGAATATATACTGCTTAAAGGCGTAAATGATTCACTGAGGGATATAGACGAGCTTGCAAAGATAGCGAAAAGATTAAGGGCAAAGGTCAATCTGATAGCTTACAGCCCTGTATCCGGCCTTGATTTCCATGCCCCAATGGAAGAGGATATGAAAATATTTGAAGATGAGTTGCTCAGAAGAGGGGTTAGCGTGACTATAAGGGATTCCAAAGGCAAGGATATCTTGGCAGCCTGTGGCCAGCTCGCAGGAGAGAGCAGTTAAATATGAAAAAAACAGGTATAAAAAAGTGGCCAAAAGATGGAAGGCCTAGGGAAAAACTTTTTAAATATGGGGGGCATATTCTTACTAATGCAGAGCTTTTAGCGATATTATTTCGCAGCGGGATTAAAGGTTCTAGCGCAGTAGATCTTGGACGGCAGGTAGTGGAACATTATAAGACTTTTAGAAATATGAGTCATACTAATATTTCCGAGATGAGAAGGTTTAAAGGCATTGGGGACGCTAAGATTGCCCAGTTA
>JAPLMC010000083.1:0-6941 GCA_026387215.1 Candidatus Omnitrophota bacterium | reverse complement strand
TTTGAGATAGCAAGAAGGTTTATGTCCGAGCCTAAAAAACCGTCCATGGCAATAAAATCTCCAAAAGACGCTGCTCGGATTTTTATGCCAAGGTTAAGAGATCTTAAGAAAGAAATATTTCAGGTCTTGCTGTTAAATAGTAAAAACAATATAATAGATATAATTGAAATAGAGGAGGGAACTGTTGATTATGCAAGCCCTGAGATTAGGGAAATAACTTTAAAAGCGCTTCAAAATTTTGCGGCAGGGATAATAGCGGTTCATAACCATCCTTCGGGCGATCCTGAGCCAAGCAAAGAGGATACAATGTTTACCAAGAACCTTACGATAGCCTGCAGGGCTCTTGAAATAGATGTTATGGATCATATAATAATAGGAGACAATAAGTATTACAGCTTTGCAGAACATAAGTGCCTGTAGCTCAGTCTGGATAGAGCGGCTGGCTTCGAACCAGTAGGCCGCAGGTTCAAATCCTGCCAGGCACGCCATGAACTTGACATTTTGACATTGTTAGTTTTGTCAAGTTTATTGGCGCTTGGGCATAATCTTGACAATCTGACATTGTCAGTTTTGTCA
Source organism: Candidatus Omnitrophota bacterium (assembly GCA_026387215.1). Lineage (GTDB taxonomy): Bacteria > Omnitrophota > Gorgyraeia > Gorgyraeales > Gorgyraeaceae > UBA10183. The sequence goes on along the minus strand of JAPLMC010000083.1, from coordinate 6,365 downwards.
AGTTTGTTGGGAAAAGAGGGGCTGGGTCGAATTGCAGAATTTGAAGTGAGTCCGCTAGATGCGACAAAAGGAGCATCTGCTTAGCGAGATGAGTGGCTGACCAGGAACAAAGTGAAGGGCGATAAATCCTGCCAGGCACGCCATGAACTTGACACTCTGACAATGACGGTTTTGTAAAGTTTATTTATGAAGAGGGGCTGGTTCTAAAAATCGTTGACGAAGTTTTTATTGTATGATAACATTAAACTTCGGACTTTAAACTTTATATCTTGAACTAAGTACGCCCCCATAGCTCAGTTGGTAGAGCAGATCACTCTTAATGATAAGGTCACAGGTTCAAACCCTGTTGGGGGTACCAAATTTTGCTGAATGCAAAATTTGATCCCGAGCAACCAGCGAGTTTGAATATATGTTGTGAGGGGCCAAATTTAGATATATATATACTGATAATCACAGGTTTCCCTAGCCGCATAATGTTGGAAAACAGGGCGGCTCGGAATTTATCTTTCGGCTGTCAGGTGTTAAGATATATAGCCTCAGGGTTCGCAAACCCTGTTGGGGGGGGTACCAAATTCGCTTTGCAAATTTGGGCGGATGGCGAAATTGGCAGACGCGCTAGCCTTAGGAGCTAGTGGGGAGACCCTTGGAGGTTCAAATCCTCTTCCGCCCACCAAAGTTCTATAAGGATTTGTTATTTGAAAAAGTGGTAGGATTTGAAGAGAGCCCCGATAAATGCGACTAAAAGGAGCATTTGTTTATCGGGACGAATGGCCGACCCGCCGTAGGCGGGCGCCAAATCCTCTTCCGCCCACCAATTTTTGCTGAAGGCTAAAATAGTCCCGAGTCACCATAGTTTTTACGTATGTGTGACGAGAGACAAAAGACTTTTAAAGATAGTTTAGTCTGTCCCTCGGCTCATAGCAGTAAAAAATTATGGAGCCTCGGGACTGGGTTTACATGAATGATAAATATGTACGCGGGAGTAGCTCAGTGGTAGAGCTTCTCGTTGCCAACGAGAAGGTCGCGGGTTCGAACCCCGTCTCCCGCTCCATGAACCACTCGCTAAGAATTATACTTAAGAAGCAATTTCGCTCGGGTTCATGGCACGGCCATAAGTATTAAGTGGTTCATGAGCCCTGTACCGGAGCGAAATATATAATATAAATATAAAACTTAGCGACTGGTACAGGGCCAAGAATACTAAAATGTTTGTGTGATTGTAAAGGGGTTCGAAGAGAGCCCTGTTTTGAAATACGACACTGCTATTGCGACGAATAGGAGCAATGTTTAGCAGACCAGCCGAGATGTGAGGCTGGTAGGAGTATTGAAAGGGCGAGTGGCCGACCCGAAGCGACCGAGTACGTAATGTCCGAGGAAGTGCCGAGGCCTCCTGACGAGGCCGAAGCGAAGGGCGCCGAACCCCGTATTAAACAACTTTACATTCTGACAATGTAAGTTTGTAAAATTTTTTATAAAATGGTTTATTGCAACAAGTTAAACTTTTAAAGGAGGAGTAATATGCGCATACTCGATTTTTTGAACGAGAAAGCAGTATCAGCAGATTTAAAGTCCCAGGATAAAAACAGTGTTATAAAAGAGCTTACAGATCTCTTGGTCAAATCAGGCCAGCTGAAGACTAAGGACAAGGATGCTGTTGTGAAAATTCTTTTAAATAGGGAAACCCTTGGTTCAACAGGCATTGGCCAAGGCGTAGCAATACCCCACGGAAAATGCGAATACGTGAGCGAACTAATAGGCGCTTTTGGAGCGTCTAAAAGTGGCATAAAGTTTGATTCGCTAGACGGAGAGCCAGCCTATGTCTTTTTTCTATTATTAGCTCCTATCGAATCTTCAGGCCCGCATCTTAAGGCGTTGGCGCGTATATCAAAATTGTTAAAAGATAAATATTTTCGGGATACGTTAAAAAACGCAGATAACGAAAAAATGCTGATTAAGGTAATAAAAGAAGAGGATCAAAGAAGAGCTTAATACAGACATAGATTTCATTACGAATAACGAAAGACGAGAGATTATAATATGCGTAGACTCAAATGGCTTTATCCAGGAATGAAAATAAAGCGTTGGATAATTGCTTCCAGTTCAGGAGTTCTGTTGGTTGCAATAGGTTCTGTCATACTCATACTCAAGAAATTTCCTAATTCAAAGATTACAGGAGGTACTATTGCGATCTTGGGCGCATTGATAGTCATATATGGCATGAAGAGGATGTTGAAGTCATTTATTGCAGTTTTCCTTCCCAGGAGAGAAAAAGAACTTGTAAATATTATGTATCATTACCGTCAACTTGAAAAAGGGCCAAAAATAGTGGTTATAGGAGGGGGTACAGGCCTTTCAACTATTCTTCATGGTTTAAAAGAGCAAACAAGCAATATTACAGCAATAGTGACTGTAGCAGATGACGGCGGGTCTTCCGGACGGTTAAGAGAACAGTTTGGCATACTTCCGCCTGGAGATATAAGAAACTGCCTTGTTGCGCTTGCAGATGCAGAACCTTTAATGAGAGAGTTGTTTCAGTTCAGGTTCGGAAGCGAGTCAGAATTAAGTGGGCATAGTTTTGGAAATCTATTTATAACTGCGATGTGCAAGGTTACTGGGGATTTTGAAAAGGCAATAAAGGAATCTAGTAAAGTCCTTGCAATAAGAGGCAGAGTTATTCCTTCTACACTTGAGAAGGTTAAGCTTGTAGCAGAATATCTAAATGGCCATAAAACAGTAGGGGAGACAGAGATAGTAAAACAGAATTCGCCTATAAAAAAAGTATATTTAGACCCAGTACATTGTAAAGCTAGTTCAGAATCTTTTGATGCGATAACTGAAGCAGATATAATAGTTCTTGGGCCTGGCAGTTTATATACAAGTGTTATACCGAATCTTCTAGTAGATGGCATAACGGAAAAAATTGCTCAGTCCAAATCTCCTAAGGTTTATATCTGCAATGTAATGACGCAGCCAGGCGAAACAGACAGCTATACAGCGTTTGACCATATGAATGCTCTTATAGCTCATACGCGGCCTGATATAATTAGTTATTGTATAGTAAATATAGGAAAGGTGCCTAAAGAACTTCTTGAGAAATACAAAGGAGAAGGAGCTTTTCCTGTTATAGCTGATTCGGACAGAATTATAGAGAATGGCTACAATGTTATAGAAGGCGATGTGGTGAATACTCAGGATTATGTAAGGCATGATGCCAAAAAGCTTTCAAAGATTATTATAGATCTCACCCTTAAGACAAAGGGCAAAAAAATATCCATAGATTGAGTGGGTTTACTATGCTAATAGAAAAAAAATTAACTATTCAAAATGAGCAGGGTCTTCATGCTAGACCAGCCGCGATATTTGTGCAAATAGCCAATAAATATGAAAGCGACATTGTTGTGAAAAAAGGTGCTCAGGAAGTTAATGGAAAATCTATAATGGGGCTATTGACTCTTGCGGCAGAAAAAGGCGCTAAGCTTAGCATTAAAGCAAACGGCCATGATGCTAAAGAGGCAATCGCAGATCTTGAAAAGGTAATATTGGGAGATATGCCGTGATGTCATTAAGAGGTATACCGGCTTCACCCGGAATAGCCATAGGAAAAGCTTTTTTATTCGATACAAGGCAGCTTGTTGTTACTGAAAAAGATATCAAACAGGACGTTATCCCTTCCGAGATTATTCGTTTTGAAGAAGCCCTCATAAAAACGCGTTCCGAGATACTCGTTATACAAAAAAAGATTTCACGCGAAATGGGTGTTCAGCATGCAGAGATATTCAATGCTCATTTGCTTGTCTTGGAAGACAGGATGCTGATAGAAGAAGTTATAGAAGGCCTTAAAAAAGAGCGCAAGTGCGTTGAGTATATATTTTCAAAGGTTATAGCCAAATATATAAAGGTTTTTTCTAAAATGAACGATGAATATCTCAAAGAAAGAACTAGTGATATAGAAGATGTAGGCAAGAGGATTTTAAAAAATCTTATAGGCGCTCAGGAAAAGACTCTAAGCGATTTGAAGGAACAGGTCATAGTGGTTGCATATGACCTTTCGCCGTCTGATACAGCCAATATGCACAAAAAGAATGTCAAAGGATTTGTCACTGATATAGGCGGCAGGACTTCTCATACCGCAATTATGGCAAAGTCGCTTGAGATTCCGGCTGTAGTAGGACTTGAGAAGGCTACGACAAGGATAAAGCCTGGTGATATCCTGATAGTGGATGGAACAGATGGGGATATTATAATAAACCCGGATAAAGTGGTTCTTAAAAAATATGAAACAAAGCAGCAAAAGTTTGTAAAATTCGAAAAAGCGCTCTTAGATTTTAAAGATAAGCCCGCTATTACTATTGACGGCTACAAGGTAGAAGTTTCTGCAAATATTGAATTGCCAAACGAGGTTTCTTCTGTTATTGCGCATGGCGCAGAAGGCATAGGACTATATCGTACGGAATTTCTTTATATGAATAGAAATGATGTACCTGATGAGGAAGAGCAGTTTGAGGCGTATAAAAAAGTAGCTGTAAAGCTTTCCAAGAGCCCTGTTATAATACGTACGCTTGATCTGGGCGGCGATAAATTTTTATCGCAACTTAAATTTCCGCATGAGATGAACCCGTTTCTTGGTTGGAGAGCAATAAGATATTGCCTTGCAAAGCCGGAGGTGTTTAAGGTACAACTAAGGGCTATACTCCGCGCTAGCGTATTCGGAAATGTAAAGATTATGTTTCCTATGATATCTGGCCTTGGAGAGCTGAGACAGGCAATAAAAGTCCTGGATGAAGCAAAACAGGAATTGAGAAACAAGTCTATGGATTTTAATCAGGATATAGAAGTCGGAGCAATGATAGAAATACCGTCAGCTGCGCTTACCTGTGATCTTTTGGCCAAGGAAGTAGATTTTTTTAGCATAGGAACTAATGATCTTATACAATATTCTCTGGCAGTAGACAGGGCCAATGAAAAGATAGCCTATTTATACAAGCCTACTCATCCAGCTGTATTAAGGCTTATAAAAAATATTATAGATTCAGGCCATAAAGAAAATATATGGGTGGGGATGTGCGGAGAAATGGCGGCAGAGCCTGGTTTTGTGCTTATACTTCTAGGAATGGGCTTGGACGAATTTAGCATGAGCCCTGTAGTAGTTCCTGAAGTGAAATATGTTATCAGTAATGTGACATTTGAGGATGCCAAAAAAGTCGCAGAACAGGTATTGAAGTTACCCACAGGCGAAGAAGTAGAGGTTTTTGCAAATAAAAGGCTGAATGAGCTAATCCCATGGCTCAAGAAGACCAAAAAACAGTAATAAATTTTCAGCATGAATAAACTGGATAATTTAGAATTAATAAAAAAACTGGACTGTTCAAGTATGTTGAAGTTTATTCATGACCTGCCTGAACAGTGTCGCGATGCATACGAAATTGGAAATTCCAGCAATATAAATAAACCTACAATCAAAATAAATAATATAGTATTTGCAGGAGTCGGAGGCTCCAGCATAGGCGCTGATATTATAAAGGTTTATCTGCAGGATGAGATTAAAATACCTGTATCGATATGTAGAAATTATACATTGCCTGATTTTGTGGGAGAAAATACCCTATTATTTTGCTCAAGTTATTCTGGCGATACCGAAGAGACGCTTTCCTGTTTTGAACAAGGCCTTAAAAGAGGCGCTTTTATAATTACAATGGGCGCAGGCGGCAAGTTAAAAGAGCTATCTTTAAAAAATAACATCGTTCATATATTGATTCCGCCGGGTTATCCTCCTCGGGCAGCTATCGGCTACATGTCTATAACTATACTTGGAGTTTTAGTAACCCTTAACTTCATAAAAGATAAAGAAAACGAAGTAAAAGAACTTTGCTCTACCTTGTCTGGTATTAGAAACAAGGAGATAGGTTTCGAAGTCCCTTTAGCGAAAAATATCTCAAAACAGATAGCTATTAAGCTGTATAAAAAATATTCTATAATTTATGGCACAGCTGATATTACAGAAGCTGTGAGCAGCAGGTGGAGAGAGCAGATCGCAGAGATCTCAAAGGCGCTTTCATCCAGCAATATATTGCCTGAAATGAATCACAATGAGATAGTTGGCTGGAGATTCCCAGAAAAACTTCTTAAGGATTTCAAAGTCATAATGCTTTGCGATAAAGATGATAATGAAAGAATAAAGGAACGTGTAATAATTTCCAGTAATATCATAAAAAAATCCAAGGTAGAGGTTCTGGTATTGAAAAGAAAAAGCGGTGGAAGACTTGCAAGAATATATTCTCTTATGTATATAGGAGATTTTGTGAGTTTTTATCTAGCTATTTTCAATAATATTGATCCAACTCCGGTAGAAGCAATAAATTATCTAA
>JAPLMC010000022.1:4619-6761 GCA_026387215.1 Candidatus Omnitrophota bacterium | reverse complement strand
CTGGAGGACAGGATACTGGCCGTATTGACTCTGCTTTTGGGCAATTGATTATGTCGTATTCAAGAGAAGATGAGGCGTTGGCTGATAAGCTGGCGGTTAAATATTTAAAAGAGGCTGGTTATAATCCATGGGCAGTGGTAAGCCTTCTTAAAAAACTGCAGGAATCAGATAAAACTGCGCCAATAAGGCAATACACCAGCTACCGGTCTCATCCTTATGTTGCAGATCGCATACGAATGGTTAAGAAGGAGCTTTCAGGCGAAGTGGATTTTAATGATTATATGAATAAGGCAATAGAATAATATTTTGTTTGCAATGACATAGTTAGACAACAATAATGGAGGGTGTTAGATATGTTTGAAAGAGATGATTTCACTACGCAGGATCCATGGCGTATATTCAGAATTATGGCTGAGTTCGTGGAAGGTTTTGAGGAGCTTGCTAAGATAGGACCTGCAGTTACTATATTTGGCTCAGCCAGAACAAAATCAAGTGATAAATATTATAAATTAGCCGAAGACATTGCATTTTTGTTGGCCAAGGAAGGTTACGCAATAATTACAGGCGCTGGCCCAGGCATAATGGAAGCAGCGAATAAAGGCGCTAAAAAAGCAGGCGTTACTTCCATAGGTCTGAATATACAAGTGCCTGTTGCACAGAGGCCCAATAAATTTGTGACGAAACTGTTGGATTTCAGATATTTTTTCTGCAGGAAAGTGATGTTTTTGAAATACGCAAAGGCGTCCGTGATATTTCCAGGCGGATTCGGCACGATGGATGAATTTTTTGAGACTATAACGCTTATTCAGACGCAGAGGATGGAAAAATTTCCAGTGGTATTGATAGGGAGCGAATATTGGAAAGGTCTGATGGATTGGATTAAAAAATCAATGCTTAATGGAAACCGCATATCAGGAGATGATTTGGATATATTCTGTATCGTAGATAATCCTGGAGAAGTTGTAGATAGCATAAGGGATTTTTATTCTAAGCGGAAATAAATAAAAGGTTAAATTTAACCTCAATTGATCTCTTTTTTGTTGAAATCAGATTATCTTAGGTATATAATTCAGACATGGTTCATAGATTTATAAGCGATTTAAGAGAGGGAGAAACAGTAGAGTCAGTTTATCTTAAAAGAGAAAAATCTTTTGATATCACAAAGAACGGTAATCCATATATGTCGCTTGAACTTTCCGATAAAACAGGCATGGTGGATTGCAGGAAATGGGATGCTTTAAAATCATTATTCGACTCTTTTAGCGTAGATTATTTTATTAAAGTGAAAGCAAAAGTAGAATTCTACAGAAATTACCCCCAACTAAAAATAGATTCCATAGAAAAAACAAGCGAAAAATCAGTAGATATCTCGCTCTATATGCCTGTTTCAGATAAAAATAGAGACGAAATGTTTGAGGATTTCCTATCTGAAATGAAATTGGTTAAAAATCCTCATCTTAAGGCGTTAATAAGCAGTATATTTTTAGATAAAGACATCTCTGAAAAATTCAGGACTGCTCCTGCTGCCAGCGATTTTCATCACCCATATATAGGAGGGCTAATTGAGCATACGCTTGCTTGCGTTGAACTTGCCAAACTCATTGCTTCAGAATACAAGGATATAGACCTTGATCTGCTTTTATGCGGCACTGCGCTTCACGACATAGGAAAGATAGAAGAGCTTTCGTATAAGAGGAGTTTTTATTATACGGATAAGGGCAGGTTGATAGGCCATATAGTTTTAGGGGTGAATATTGTGTGCGCGGCGATTGATAATATCCCTGAATTTCCGGAAGAGTTGAAAAATCTTATCCTGCATATAATACTTAGTCATCACGGAGAACATGAATGGGGATCGCCTAAAAGGCCAATGTGTTTTGAGGCAGTTATATTGCATCATATTGACAATCTGGACGCAAAGATAAATGGATTTAAGCATTTTGTAAAGACATACAATGAACCTGATTCTAGCTGGACAAAACCTAGCAAGATGTTTGGAGAGTCTTTGTATAAAAAATCGCTCCTCATCCGCCAAGATTCTGCGGTGGAGGCGGGATAAAATTTTGGTTAACAAGTAAATGTCCCTTGCCCCGATAAATCGGGGCTCGGGATCAAAATTTTGTTTCACAAAATTTTGGGAGG
>JAPLMC010000022.1:0-4572 GCA_026387215.1 Candidatus Omnitrophota bacterium | reverse complement strand
GATAAATCGGGGCTCGGGATCAAAATTTTGTTTCACAAAATTTTGGGAGGTGAAGTATGAAGAAAAAGAAAGCCAGTAAAGCAGTTAAGAAACCTGCAAAAAAAACAAAAAAGAAAGTTATTGCTAAAAAGCCCGCTATTAAGGCCAAGAAAAAAATTGCTAAAGCCAAAAAACAGCCTGCTAAAAAGGTCTCATCCATACCTAGTGGCGCATCTCTTGAGGAAATCGGCATAATAACGCATTATTTTCCTAAAGTAGACGCAGCTGTTGTGAAGCTTACAAAAGGCAATTTATCTGTCGGAGACAAGATTGTCATAAAAGGCCACACATCTGATTTTAAAGAAAAGGTGGAATCTATCCAGCTTGACCATGCGCCAATACAAAATGCTGAACAGGGCATGGAAATAGGATTAAAGGTTAAATCAAAGGTAAGAGAACACGACGTTGTATATAAAATTTTGACCTGAAGCTAGGGGTTGAATTTGCAGAAAAGTGTGCTATACTTTAAATGAAGCCGATAAAGTTAAAGAAGAATGCCTGATACAGGGCTAAGCCGGGTCGCGCAAGGCGATCAATCTTTATCGGCTTCTTTTTTTTCGCCTTTGCTCTTAGAATATATTATTGAGCTTGCATGACTAGCTTTGGCGGATATAGAAGTATAGTGGATTAAAGAATGAAGCTGCATGGAAAACTTAGATAATAAAAATGTAATAGGACTTGCGCTTGGTTCAGGAGCTGCTTTTGGCTTGGCTCATATAGGCGTTTTACATGTGCTGGAAAGAGAAAAAATACCTATAGGCATTGTTTCAGGCGCAAGCATAGGAGCTCTTATTGCAGCAATGTGGGGCATTGGTCTGAGCGCCAGAGAAATAGAAAGTATTTCTGAGGAATTAAAAAGAAAACTTAATATTATGAGGCTGTTGGATTTTACTTTTCCGATATCCGGAATACTTGCAGGCAAAAGATTGAAGAGGTTTTTAAGGACCATACTCGGAGACAGAACATTTGATGATCTGAAAATACCTGTTAAAATAATAGTTTACGATCTTGCTAATAGAGAGATAATCGCAATTGATAAAGGCAGGCTTTTGGACGCTGTTTATAAAAGTGTTGCTATCCCAGGCATATTTCAACCTATAATGGAAGAAGGAAGAATGATTGTGGATGGAGGAATTTTAGATCCTGTGCCTGTGGATGTGCTTTTTAAAAGCGGAGCTAAAAAAGTAATAGCAGTAAATGTTTTGCCAGGTCCGAAGAATATATACGAAAGGAATATGGCATTAAAAGAGTTTGCAAAGGAAGAGAAAAATGTATTAAGACAGGGTTCGTTGGATGAAAAGATATGCGTTTATCTTACAAGGTTTTTTAGAAAGATATTTACGCCTAATATATTCGACGTTATAATGACTAGTATGCAGGCAATGGAATACAGCATAGCGGAGATAAGCTGCTGCAAGGCTGACGTAAGTCTTCACCCCGTATTAAGCGATGCGACTTCCACGGACTTTCATCTTGTAAAACAGTTTGTAAAAACAGGGGAAGAAGAAACCTTGAGGCATATTGATAAAATAAGAGCGCTTAAAACTTGATAAAAGCTACATTATTGGAATGTAAAGATTATGGAAAAACAAATTATTAAAGTATTGCTAGTGGATTTTAATCATGAAAATATATCGAAGATAAAGGAGTTTTTTTCTAAGATAGCAGATATCTCTTATGATATAGTCTGGCCTAGGGTTGGAGAAAATATTCTTAAAAAAGTGGAAGAAGAAAAGTTTGATATAATCCTTCTATCATATGATATTCCAGGTTTCAATGGCCTTGAAATTCTCGCCGACTTACAATATAAAGAATTGTCTGGGCCAGTTATAATGATGGCAGATGCTAAGGATAAGGATTTTGCAACTCAGGCGATGCGAGAAGGTGCGTACGATTATGTGATAAGAGAAAAAGATTTCGAAGAAGGCCTTTCTGTTATTATGCATAATGCCATGGTAGCATTTCATGCTTTAAAAGAAAAAGAGCGGCTGCAGAAAGAAATAGCCGCCAAGAAAGTAGAACTTGAGGCAGCAAATAAAAAACTGCAGCAGCTAGATAGAATAAAATCAGACTTTGTGTCAAATGTAGCACATGAATTTAGGACGCCTCTTATGATTATAAAAGGCAATGTGGACCTTGTCAATAAGGGTGGGCTTGGAAATGTTGCACCTGCCCAAAAAGAAATGCTGGATGGAGCCATAAACATAGTCAACAGGCTTTCTCGGCTTGTAAATGACCTTTTGGATATATCGAAGATAGAATCAGGGAAAATGGAATTAAAAAAAGAACCCGTTGAAATAAATAATATGATAGAAGAAAATTTGGTCATTTTTGATAAGATAATAAAAGATAAAAAATATAAATTACAAAAAGATCTTGCTAAAGATTTGCCGAAGATTGATGTTGATAAGGACAAGGTAACACAAGTATTTGTAAATCTCCTGAGTAATGCGATAAAATATTCTCCTGAGGCAGGAACGATTACAGTAAAAACTGTTAATCTGGAAAAAGAAATAATGGTAGAGATATCTGATACCGGCGAGGGCGTGGCGTTAGATAACTTGGATAAGATATTTGATAAGTTTACGCGTGTTACTGCCGAGAAGAAGGAAGGAACTGGCTTAGGCCTTCCTATAGCAAAGGATATAGTTAATCTGCATAAAGGCAGGATATGGGTGAAGAGCGAATTAAGAAAAGGGAGCCAATTTTATTTTACATTACCTAAGTAATTGTAGAAGTTATAGGCTCGGTCTTTAGTCTCTTTCGAATAATATTCTTCGAAAAAGCAAAGCGAGTCTAGAAAATAAAACAGGAGCAAATTATGTTTCTTGAGAGAATGGCAGAAGACATAAAATCTGCAATTGATAAGGATCCTGCGGCAAAGAGCATGCTGGAAATAGTACTCTGCTATCCTGGGATTCACGCATTGTGGTTTTATAGAATCTCACATTTTTTATACATTCGAAAGATGTATATAATTGCCAGGCTAGTTTCTCATTTTGCAAGATTTATCACAGGGGTGGAGATTCATCCTGGCGCAAATATAGGCAGGCGCGTATTTATAGACCATGGGATGGGTGTTGTGATAGGTGAGACTTCGGAAATAGGAGATGATAGTCTTATCTATAAAGGCGTTGTACTCGGTGGCACAAGTCTTGAAAGAGGTAAGCGCCATCCTACTCTTGGAAAAAATGTTGTAGTGGGGTCTAATGCCTGCATACTTGGACCTATTAAAATAGGTGATGGCGCAAAGATAGGTTCTGGCTCTGTTGTTATAAAAAACGTTCCTATGGGCGCAACTGTAGTTGGCGTACCTGGAAAGATAGTTGAGAAAAAAATTGCTGAAAAATTAGAATTGGATTTCGAGCATGGAAATCTGCCGGATCCTGTAGCAGATGTGGTGAAGATTATGATTAAGATGCAGCACGAATTAGAGCAAAGACTTATAGCTATAGAAAAAGATCATAATATAAAGGCCAGAAACATTTTTCACGAGTATGAAGAAAAGGCTACAGAAGAGCTGCCTGATGATAAATAGGGTCTACATGGAGCGGATTTTTCTACCAGCTAGTATTGACAAAAAATAGATAATGGTATATAATTAAATAAAATTTATGGAAGGAGGGTAGTAAAGGTGCAGAAAGGAAAAGTGAAGTGGTTTAGCAATCAAAAGGGCTATGGCTTTATTACTCCTGAAAATGGAAAAGATGTGTTTGTGCATCATACAGCCATACAGGGGGAAGGTTATAAGACTTTACAGGAAGGCCAGGAAGTAGAATTTGAAGTTGTCCAGGGACCAAAAGGAGAACAAGCAGCTAACGTAACCAAGTTATCGTAAGCTTGAGTAAGTAGCTATCTTTGCCCCGCCTTTTTGTTGAGAGGAAATCTTCGAAATAAAAAAAGGTGGGGTTTTTAATTAAATATGTCGGATCTCATAAGAGTCTGGAAAGAAATGGATATTTCTGATATAGAAAAACATCTCCTAATAGCAGGCGAGGTTACAGGGGATTGTTCTAGTTGCAGAGAGTTGGGTATTAACTATTCTTCTGCAAAATCATGTCCGAAATGTGGAAGTGAATTTAAATATATCGCTACTAGGTTTTACGAGACGAGAAAAATAAAACAAAAAAGGCCAGATCTTATTTTTATAGACTTCGAGGATTACAAAAAGGCTACTGGTAAAATAAAGGCGAAAAATTTATTTTTTGTTTTATAGAGAATATTTTATAATAGCCCACAGTACACTAAAAGAATATATCTTTTTGAATTTTTTCCCTTCCTTAAATGTCCTTGCTTTGTAAGGGATAGCTACCTCTTTTATTTTAAAACCAGATTTACTTATTTTTGCTGTTAGCTCAGACTCTATTCCAAAGCCTCTGGATTCCAGTTTAATGCCCTTAAGGACGTGTTTTTTAAATACCTTAAAACACGTCATGCAATCTGTAAGAGATGTCTTACATAGCATGTTTGTAAGAGATGTGCTGAAGCGGTTTGCGAGAAAATATAATAAACGCATTCCTTCGGGATGAGTCT
>JAPLMC010000093.1 GCA_026387215.1 Candidatus Omnitrophota bacterium | reverse complement strand
AATGTGCAGCTTGTGTTTGTAGGTGATGGTGATAAAAGGCAGGACATGATAAAGCTTAGCCAAAGGCTTGATCTTTCGGATAGTGTAGTGTTTATTAAGCCACAGATAAATACAGTGAATGCGCTGGCTGTAATGGATATTTTTATGTTTACGCCTAAAAGGCGCGAAGGGCTAGGCCTTGTGTTATTAGAAGCACTTGCTTCAGGAAAGCCAGTTATAGCAACGGATGTGGGAGGCGTATCAAGTGTTATTGAAAATGATGTAAACGGTTTTCTTGTGGAGCCGTCTAGGCCAGAGCTTTTAGTGGAACCTGTTTTAAGGTTATTGAAGGACAAGACTGTTTACGCAAGGATGGCAGTATCGGGAAGAGAGATAGTGATTAAGAAATTTTCTATAAATGGGATGGTGGATAGGACGGAAGAAGTTTATAGAGAAGTTGTAAGTAAAGGCAAAGGCATGGAATAGTCAGACTTCAGCGTGCCATAATCTGTTAAAAAACATAGGATCAAATGAAATTTAGCATAAGAAAAAGATATGTAATTATTGTTATAGTTCTATTAGCAGCAGTAGCAGTTTTATATGCTAAGGCGCAGTATGTGGTTCCAATTATTATGTATCATAATATAGATGAGAATAGCGATAGTTCCAGGCTAAGCGTTTCTCCGGAAAGTTTCAAAACACAGATGAACTTCCTGAAAAATCAGCATTATAACGTTGTAAAACTTGAAGATTTGTCCGGTATACTAAAGGGAAATAAATTTCCTCCAAAAACAATAGCTATTACTTTTGACGACGGTTATAAAAATAATTATTTTAACGCATATCCTGTTTTAAAACAACTTGGCTTGCACGCGACTATTTTTATAATACCTGCGCTGGTAGGCACCGATGATTATTTGACATGGAAACAGATTTTGGAAATGTATGAAAGCGGATTTATTGAAATAGGCAGCCATGCCATGACTCATCCATGGCTTCCTACTCAGCCAAAAGAGAATCTGGATTCCGAGATAAGTGGCTCTAAATCAGTAATAGAAAGCCATCTAAATAAAGAAACAAGCTCTTTTAGCTATCCTCTGGGTGGATTTAATAAAGATGTTAGGGCAAAGGTCATAGAGGCAGGTTATAAAATTGCGGTTGCAACAAATCCTGGCAAAAAATATCCCAAGCATGATTTATTTGCTATGAAACGCCTTAGGATATCAAGCACTTCAGACAATTTGTTGGTATTTTGGTTTGAGATAACTGGGTTTTATACCTGGATCAAGGAGCATAGGGACAAGGACTGAAAATAAACTTTACAAAACTTACATTGTCAGTTTGTAAAGTTTTGCGATTAGGGGTTTGTATGAAACGTATACTTATTGTAAATGTTAATTGGCTTGGCGATACGCTTTTTGCTACGCCTTTTATAAGGGCAATAAAAGAGAAGTATCCTAAATCATACATCGCTATTCTTACGCATCCCAGATGCTATGAGATTTTGGAAGGGAACTCGAACATAGATGAAATAATAATCTATGACGAAAAAAAGCAGCACAAGAATTTGCTCAGAAGATTTTCCATAGTAGCCTATCTTAGATCGAAAAATTTTGACACAGCTTTTATACTAAGAAAATCCTTGAGCAGGACTCTTTTGCTTTTATTTTCAAAGATACCAACGAGGGTTGGTTACCGGTCCAAGAGAGCAGGATTTCTATTGACCAGAAGAGTGGATATTCCGCATAAGGAATTACATAAGGTAGAATATTTTTTAAATCTCGGGAAAATAGTTGGCATAGAAGCTAAAAATAAAAATTATGAAATCTGTATTTCTAGCAAGGATATAGAAGAAGGAGAAAAAATTTTGAGGGATGCCGGTATAAATTATAAAAATTTTGTAATTCTTAACGCAGGAGGGAACTGGAATCCTAAAAGATGGCCTGCTGAGAACTTTGCAAAATTAGGAGATAAGATATTTAAAATTTTAGGAGCACATATTGTCTTAACAGGCGCAGAAAAGGATATTGCTTTGGCTGAAACCATAGCAGACTTAATGAAACATAAGCCTTTTATACTATGTGGAAAGACTAGTTTAAAAACACTTGGAGCTATTTTTAAAAAAGCAGTGTGTGTTATTTCAAACGATTCCGGTCCCATGCATATTGCAGCTGCAACAGGAGCGAGCGTTATAGCTATTTTCGGGCCTACTTCTGCTAAGTTAACAGGACCATATGGAGGAGGGAAAAGCAAAGTTTTGCATAAAGATATAGGTTGCAAGATTCCCTGCTATGACGTTAAATGCAGAGATAACATGTGCATGAAAGCAGTGAGCGTGGAAGAAGTATTTGAGGCAGTTGAAAATATTATAAGAAATTAGCTGTATGTTATAAATTTTAAGCTGTAAGAAAAACTTATGACTTATAGCTTAAAGCTAGTTTAACCCAAAATTTGAGTTTAATATATGAAGCTTAATAATGTTCATAAAATTCTCTTTATTACTCTTTCTAATATTGGGGATGTAATTTTGACCTTACCTGTTTTATCCGCCCTGAAAGATAATTTTCCAGATGCAATTATAGATGTTGTGGTAGGCCCAAGGCCTGAGCAGGTTTTTGAAAAATATCCCAGGATTAACAGGGTTTTTGTTTACGATAAGCATGCTAGACTAAAAGATAAGGCGGTATTTATAAAAAAACTTAAAGCTGAAAAATATGACATGGCGATTGATATGAAGACAAGCCTTTTGCCGATACTTATCGGAGCAAAATACAGAACTGAGTTGTTTGTAAAATATAAATCAGGAATCGTTCATAAAAGATTGATACACTTGGAGCGTTTGAGGCCTTTTGGAATAATTTATAGGGAGCAAAAAAATATTTATATAGATAGCCAGGCCAGGGAAAAAATAGAAAGCGCCTTACAAGATAATGGCATTAGAAATACGAACATGATTATAGGGGTATGCCCTGGGAGTAAGAGCCATCTAAAGCAGTGGAAAATAGACGGGTTTATAGATGTTATAAATAGCCTCCTTAAAAACCAGAAGCATAAAGTTGTTTTAATAGGGGATGCAAATGAGTCTGGGCTGTCAAAGGAAATCGCCTCTAAAGTAAAACAACCAGGGCTTCTTGATTTAACTGGGAAGACAAGTTTAAATGAACTTTTTGCACTTGTGGAAAAATTTAACTTGCTTTTGACAGGTGATAGCGCCAGTATGCATATAGCGTCTGATCTCGGGGTAAAGGTTATAGCTATATTTGGGCCGACTGACCCTGAAGAATATGGCCCAAGAGGCAATAAAGACAGGGTAATACGAAAAAATCTTAAATGTTCTCCGTGCAAAAAAGCGCAGTGTCAATACGGAACTCATGAGTGCATGTATTCTATAAATGCGGAAGATGTTCTAAAAGCAATAAACTTGACATTTTGACAATGTCACATTTGTCAAGTTTTTGATTGATATGAAACGAATACTTATTACAAGAACTGACAGAATAGGTGATGTGATATTGTCTTTACCTGCTATAAAGGCTGTAAGAAAAGCGTTTCCAAACGATTATATTGCAATTATGGTTCAACCAAGAATAGAAGATATATTAAAAGGGAATCCGGATATTGATGAAGTGATAGTATATGATAAAAATAAAAAACATAAGGGGATTCTGAAAAATCTTAGTTTTATAAAATGGCTAAGAGCAAAAAAATTTAACATGGTTTTGAATTTACATTCAACTAAAAGGATGAATCTCCTCTGTTTTTTAGCGGGAATTTCCGTAAGGATAGGATATGCCAGAGGCAAGGCTGATTTCCTGCTTACGGATAAAATAAAGTATATAAAAAAATTAGGCGAAAAACATGAGGCTGAATATTCATTGGATATATTGCGTTATCTTGGAATAAGTCCGGAATTTTCAAATCCTTTTATATATGTTCAGAGTGAGGATGAAAAAAAAGTGGATGATATTCTAGGAGATCTTGGTATAAATAATGGAGAAAAATTTGTAATCCTTCATCCGGGAGCTAGCTGTAAGTCAAAGATGTGGCCTTTTGAAAACTTTGCTAAGATAGGGGATATGATCATAGAGAATTTAAAAATAAAGGCTATGATTAATTTAGCGCCAGATCAGGCAAAGCTTGGAGAAAAAGTAAGAGCGATGATGAAAAATAAACCGGTTTTTTTCTACGAACCTACAACTCTTGGGGAATTAGCTGCATTATTTAAAAAGGCAAGCCTGGTTATATCAAATGATTCAGGCCCAGCTCATGTTGCAGCAGGGATAGGAACTCCTGTTATTTCTATATTCGGAAGAAATCAGAAAGGCCTTAGCCCTGTTAGGTGGAAGCCTCTGGGAGACAAATCTGTAGCTATTCATAAAGATGTTGGCTGTGTTGAATGTCTTGCACATGATTGCAAAAAAGATTTTTTATGTCTTAAAGCAATTAGAGCGGAAGATGTATTTGAGGAAGCAAAAAGATTATTAGATATTCCAGTTATAAGCTGCAAGCCTTGAGCCATAAGCAAAAAATATTTCCCAAAAATCTTACGACTTAAAGCTTATAACTTAAAACTATTACAAGGACATATGAAAAAAATATATTTTTTAATAATTTCCATGATTATTTTTATCTCTGGTTGCGGCATAACATCAAGTTATAAGATTAAAGAAGCAAGGAAGCCAGAGGAGATTAAGATAGAGGTTCCTAAACCTCAGCTGCGAGTTGGGGAAAAACTTACATATAAGGCAGAGTGGATGGGTATGGATGTTGGATTTGCAACTTTGCTGGTAAAGGAAATTACGGAGCTAAATGGCCATGAGGTCTATTGCATAGTTGCAAAGGCAGAGACAACTTCTTTCGTGGCAAAGCTTTTCAAGATAGAAGACGAGATAGCTACATATGTTGATATAAAAGAACTGTATCCCATAAGGTTTGATAAAAAACAGAAAGAAGGGAAAAAATATAGAGATGAATACGTGGACTTTGATCAAGAGAAAGGAAAGGCGATTTGTGTTTCAAGGATTACGAACGAAAAAAAAGAATTTAATGTGCCAAAGGGCGTGCAGGATCCAGTAAGCTGCATTTATTATTTCAGGCTTAGCAGTATAAATCCAGGCGAGGTTCTTTTTGCAAATGTGCATTTGGACGATAAAAACTGGTTTCTTGAAACAAAGGTTACGGGTAGGGGCATTGTAAATATTAAAGGCCTTGGAAACTGGCAGGCATTTATGGCGCAACCTATGTCTTGGTTCCAAGGAGAACTGAACAAAAATGCAAAGGTCAGCATATGGTTTTCAGCAGACCAGCAGCGCGTGCCGCTTCTGATAGTAGTGCAAAGCAATATCCCATTTGTAGGGACTATCACCATAACTCTCCAAAAAATAGAATAAATTAGCAATATTGCATAGCCTTGACACTCGGCATTATTGATGTTACAATACACGGGTTAAAGGGTGATTAATATGTCAAATGATAAACCAAAGATAAATCTCGATAAATTAAAGACTTACTCTATATCAAAAAGGATGTGTAAGGTAAAATATGAAGATTTTGCCAAACCTCCTTCAAAAGGCGCAGCCTTTTCTGATTTCTATAACTCTCTCCCAAAAATATTAGCAGGAACTGATTTTAAAGCAGTCGTAGAAGCTATTGTTTCCAGCCGCAGCAATAAAAAACCTGTTGTATTTATGATGGGCGCTCATGTTATTAAATGCGGCTTAAACCCAGTTATTATAGAATTAATGAAGAAAAAAGTCATTACGGCTATTTCTCTGAATGGCGCTGGAGCGATACATGATTTTGAAATAGCTCTCATAGGCAGGACGTCGGAAGATGTTCCTGGTGCCTTAGAAGATGGAAGTTTTGGCATGGCAAAAGAGACAGCTTTATATATAAATGGCGCCCTTGAAGAAGCTGTTGAAAAGGATATGGGAGCTGGTCAGGCAATAGCTGAAGTGATAAAGGACGAAAAACTTCCTTTTAGAAATTATAGTTTATTGTATAACGCTTTAAAAGAAAATGTTCTCTCAACTGTTCATATTGCTATAGGGACTGACATAATACACCAACATCCCAGTTTTAACGCCTCAGCAGCAGGTGAGGCTTCGCTGAAGGATTTTCATAGCCTAATAGAAGAAGTTGCAGCGCTAGGAGATGGAGGTGTGGTGCTAAATATAGGTTCTTCAGTAATTCTTCCTGAGATTTTCTTAAAGGCAATAAATGTTGCAAGAAATCTGGGTTATAAGGTAAAAGATTTTACTGCAGTTAACTTTGATATGATACAACATTACAGGCCATATCAGAATGTGGTTGCCAGACCAGTGAAGTCAGGCGGAAAAGGCTATAATATAATAGGCCATCATGAAATACTGTTGCCGCTTCTTGGCCAAGCAGTTATAGAGAAAATATGAAGATAGATAAATTAAAAAGAATAATATCGAAATTCAGCAATACAAAGGTCCTGGTAATAGGGGATTTAATTTTGGACGAATTTGTGTGGGGCGAAGTTTCTAGGATTTCTCCTGAAGCGCCTGTGCCTGTAGTGTGGGTTAAGTCAGAATCATTTATGCCTGGTGGAGCAGCTAATGTTGCAAATAATATTGCTTCGCTGGGGGCCAAGGCGTACATAGCAGGGATTACTGGAAGCGATGAAAGAGCGGGCATACTTAAAGAAGGCCTTACAGAAAAAGGCATAAATATAGACGGTATTATTACAGATGATAGCAGGCCCACGACATTAAAAACAAGAGTGGTTGCGAACCATCAACAGGTAGTGAGGATTGATAGGGAGAAGATAGAGGGCATTTCCGCCGGCGTATTAGATAATATTATTTCATATATTAAGGATATAATTGATGAAATGGATGCGATTATAATAGAAGATTACGGTAAAGGCGTTATTTCAGCTAGGCTATTAAAAGAGATTTTAACTGTAGCGAAGAAAAAGAAAAAGATTATTACTGTAGACCCGAAGGAAGAGCATTTTTCTTATTACAGAGGTGTGACAGCAATAACTCCTAACCATCATGAAGCAGCTCAGGCTATAGGCATGAAGGCCAAGGATAGCCAGAGCGTATTAAAAATAGGCAAAACGCTTCTCAAAAAATTAGATTGTGAAGGCGTTCTGGTAACTTTGGGAGAAAATGGTATGCAGTTGTTTCAAAAAAGTGGTGCTGTAACCCACATACCTACTGTTGCGCAGGAAGTGTTTGATGTTTCCGGAGCAGGGGATACCGTGATAAGCGCGTTTACTTTGGCGCTAGCGCTTGGAGTAGACATGAAAGATGCAGCGTATATTTCAAATATAGCTGCAGGTATAGTGGTTGGTAAAGTTGGGATAGCTGTTATTACGCAGAAGGAATTATTAGCAAGAATTATAGGTAAAGGTCGAAAATAGGCAGGTTTTAACCTGCCTGCTTACGAAGGCCTTTGCGACAATATTGTAGGGCAGACTTTAGTCTGCCAAAAACTTTGAGAGAAGCGCGTATGGATGCAGTTGGTATAATTCCTGCCAGATTCGGCTCTACAAGATTTGAAGGAAAGTTGCTAGCAGACTTATGCGGCAAACCTGTTATACAACATACCTGGGAGAACGCAAAAAAATCAAATTCAATAGACGATCTTATAATAGCGACCGATGATAAGCGTATTTATAATGTTGCCAAAGGGTTTGGGGCAAATGTAGTATATACCTCTATTGCTCATAAAAGCGGCTCAGACCGCTTGACTGAAGTGGCTGCTTCAATCGATGCAAATATTATCGTAAATATTCAGGCAGATGAGCCGCTTCTTTATCCTGCAATGATTGATGACGTTTCTGGTGCTATTCTAAGGGACAAAACCCTGGTAATGTCAACACTTTGTCATAAAATAAAAAACGCGGCAGAAATCCTTGACCCAAATGTAGTCAAAGTGGTATTTGACAGAAACGGTTCTGCGTTATATTTTTCAAGAGCTCCTATTCCATACGAGAGGATGGGGTCTGACGACAAACTGCAGGTTATAGATTATTATAAACATATAGGCATTTATGCGTATGCAAAGGATTTTCTTTTCACTTTTAAGTCGCTTCCGCAATCGCGCCTAGAAAAAACGGAAAAATTAGAGCAGTTACGCGTCCTGGAAAATGGTTACAGGATAAAGGTTATTGAAACAAAATTTGATACAATAGGCATAGATACTCCTGAGGATTTGGAAAAGGCGATCGAAATGATAAAAGGAAAACAATAATGCCAAAATATATTTTTATAACAGGAGGAGTTGTTTCTAGCTTAGGTAAAGGAATAACATCTTCTTCTATCGGAAAACTTTTAGAATCAAAAGGCATGAAAGTAACAATACAAAAATGCGATCCGTATATAAATGTGGATCCTGGCACAATGAACCCGTTTCAGCACGGTGAAGTGTATGTGACAGATGACGGGGCTGAGACAGACCTAGATCTGGGGCACTATGAGAGGTTTATAAGTGCTAATATGACCCAGGAAAACAATATTACTACTGGTAAAATATATAACTCTGTAATAACAAAAGAGAGGCGCGGAGATTATCTGGGAGCAACAGTCCAAGTAGTTCCACATATAACAAATGAGATAATAGCGCATATAAAAAAGGTTTCTCAGGGTAAAGATATAGATGTGGTTATATGCGAGATAGGCGGGACAGTCGGAGATATCGAAAGCCTACCTTTCTTGGAAGCTATCAGGCAGTTCAGGCAGCATTTGGGGAGAGGGAATTCAATAAATATACACCTGACGCTTGTCCCTTATTTAAAAGCAGCAGAGGAACTTAAAACAAAGCCTACCCAGCACAGCGTTGGAAAATTGAGGGAAATAGGCATACAGCCTGATATATTGGTTTGTAGGGCTGAAAAACCGATTTCAAAAAAGATAAAAGAAAAAATATCCCTTTTCTGCAACGTGGACGAGGACGCGGTAATAGACGCGCCTGATGTGAAAGACATATATGAAGTCCCGCTTTTATTTCAGGAGCAGGGGCTTGGAAAGATAATATTGAAACTTCTTGATATTAGATATCAGGAGGGCAATCTTACCCAGTGGCGAGAAAAAGTTGTAAAGAGATCCTTGCATCCTACAGGGAAAGTTTCCATAGCAGTTGTAGGGAAATATATTGAACTTAATGATGCATATAAGTCTATTTATGAAGCGCTGAAGCATGCGGGCATTGCAAACGACGTAAAGGTGAATATCAAAAAGATAGACGCACGTAAGCGGTATTCTGGTTCCAGGCGGTTTTGGCAACCGCGGTATAGAAGGTAAGATTGAAGCTATAAGGTTTGCAAGAGAAAGGAAGATCCCCTTTTTCGGCATATGCCTTGGGATGCAGTGTTCTGTTATAGAGTTTGCAAGAAATGTGTGTGGCCTTAAAAAGGCGAATTCCACAGAGTTTGATAAATCTACCCCGTATCCTGTAATAAGTCTTCTTGAAGAGCAGAAAAGGGTGAAGGATATGGGAGGTACAATGCGCTTGGGCGCGTATCCGTGCAAAGTGAAAAAAAACACATTTAGTTTTGAAGCTTATGGGAAAGAAAAGATTTCAGAGCGCCACAGACATAGGTATGAGTTTGATACTCATTACAGGAGAAGCATGGAAAAGGAAGGTCTGACGGTTTCAGGCACATCTCCTGATCTAAGGCTGGTGGAGATAGTAGAATTGGAAGGACATCCCTGGTTTGTTGCTTGTCAGTTTCACCCTGAGTTTAAATCAAAGCCGGACGATTGCCATCCGCTTTTCAGGGATTTTGTAAGAGCGGCATTAAACAGTCAGAAAGAAAAACATGGTTAAAGAGATAAAAATTAAAAATGTAAGAATAGGCGGGAAAAATCCAGTAGTTTTGATTGCAGGGCCCTGTGTGATTGAGTCAGAATTACATGTGATGCATCATGCGGAAAAAATCAAAAAAATATGCGACAAATTGGTCATAGGGCTTATTTTTAAGTCTAGCTATGACAAAGCAAACCGCTCTAGTGCAAAATCTTACAGAGGGCCTGGGATAGATAAAGGCCTTAAAATACTGGAAAAGGTTAAAAAAGAACTGGGTGTGCCTATACTAAGTGATGTCCACTGCAGGTCTGAGCTGAGTAAAGCAAAAGATGTGCTGGATATTATACAGATACCTGCTTTTTTATGCAGGCAGACAGATTTTATTGAAGAAGTTGCTAAGACAAAAAGGATTGTGAATATAAAAAAGGGCCAGTTTTTATTTCCCTGGGATGTAAAGAATATAATAGAGAAGATAGAAAATGCAGGAAATAAAGATATTATTATTACAGAACGCGGAGTGATGTTTGGGTATAATAATTTAGTTAGCGATTTTCGTAGTCTTGAAATAATGCGAGAGTTCGGGTATCCTATTGTTTATGACGCAACTCATAGCGTGCAGCTTCCGGGAGGTAAAGGGTGTTCTTCCGGAGGGGAAAGAAGGTTTGTAGAAGCTCTTTCGCGTGCAGCAGCTGCGGTTGGCTGCGATGGTTTATTTTTAGAGGTTCACGAGAACCCTAATAAAGCTCCTTGTGACGGGCCGAACATGATCACGTTTGAGATATTAGAGAAATTACTCAAAGATGTAAAAAAAATAGATAACATTTTGGGATAAACTTTACAAAACCGTCATTGTCAGAGTGTCAAGTTTATGGGGGAGAGATGTTGAAAAGACGCGCTAAACAGGTTTTAAGGATAGAGGCTGATTCCATAAGGCGGTT
Organism: Candidatus Omnitrophota bacterium; assembly: GCA_026387215.1. Lineage (GTDB taxonomy): Bacteria > Omnitrophota > Gorgyraeia > Gorgyraeales > Gorgyraeaceae > UBA10183. The sequence goes on along the minus strand of JAPLMC010000093.1, from coordinate 11,553 downwards.
AATTTCTCGCATAGACAAGGATTTTGAGAAAGCAGTGGAATTAATATATGCCTGCAAAGGAATGGTTGTAGTTACCGGAATGGGCAAGGCAGGCATTGTGGGGCAGAAGATTTCTGCAACGCTTGCTTCTACGGGTACGCCTAGCCTCTGGCTTCATTCAGCGGAAGCGATACATGGAGATTTGGGCAGGGTAAGAAAAGAAGATACAGTGATTGTTGTTTCAAATAGTGGGGAAACAGAAGAAGTTGTGAGCCTTGTTCCGCAAATAAAAAAGATAGGATCTGGGCTAATAGCTATCACAGGAAATAAAAAGTCCAGCTTGGCGAAGAATAGCGACGCTGTGCTGGATGTGTCTATTAAGGTTGAGGCATGTCCTCTGGGGTTAGCTCCTATGGCAAGCACAACCAGCATGCTTGCGATGGGGGATGCGCTTTGTGCAGCTCTTATGGATAAAAGGAAGTTTAAAAGAAGCGATTTTGCGTTTCTTCATCCTGGCGGGAGTCTCGGAAAACAATTATTGCTGAAGGTAGAAGACATAATGCGGAAAGGCCCGTCTAATCCTATTGTGAAAGAGTCCAAAAAGGTAAAAGACGTCCTTCTCGCTATTACTGCTTCAAGGGCAGGAAGTGCTACGGTAATCGATAAAGACAAAAAGGTTAAGGGCATTTTTACAGACGGGGATTTAAGAAGACATCTCGGGAGTGATCCTTTACTTCTTTCTAGAGAAGTAAAGGATGTTATGACAAAATCTCCAAGGACACTTAAAAAAGGGTGTCTTGCTGTAGAGGCGTTAAGGATTTTGCAGGAACATAAGATTGATGAAATACCGATAGTTGATGAAGAAGATAAAGCCATAGGGCTTGTAGATGTGCAGGATTTATTGAAGGCAGGATTGGTATGATAGAAGAAAAGGCTAAAAAGATAAAACTTTTAATTTTGGATGTGGATGGCGTACTGACTGACGGCCGCATTATATATGATAATTTTGGAGACGAGATAAAGTGTTTTAATGTACATGACGGGTTTGGCATGACGCTTCTTCATAGGGCAGGTATTAAATCTGTAATTATTACTGCCAAGAAGACAAGGATAGTGGAACGTAGGGCAAGAGATATGCATGTAATAAAGGTTTATTCAGATTATAGAAAACTCAAAGTCTATGAAAAAGTGGTTAAAAAATTCAAGGTAAAAGACGAGGAAGTCTGTTTTATTGGAGACGATCTTATAGATTTACCTGTTTTGAAAAGAGCAGGTTTAAGCGTTGCTCCTCCAGAAGCAGTAGAAGAGGTTAAATTTTTTTGTCACTATATTACCAAAAAAAGTGGCGGTAAAGGCGCTGTCAGGGAGTTGGTAGAGATTATTTTGAAATCGCAGGGTTTATGGTATAATGTGACTGCTGAATACAAATGAGGTTATAATTTAAAGAGTTCGAAATGCCATAATTGAAGCGCTAATTAAAATGAGGTGATGAGATGTCAGATTTGGAAAAAGAAATACAAGACCTTAAAGATATACTTTCAAAGGCAAATAAGGAGATTGATAAACTATCTAGGATAAAATCTGATTTTATATCTGTAATATCACATGAATTAAGAACCCCGCTAACATCTATCAAAGAAAGCGTTTCCCTTGTACTCGACGGCGTAACCGGCCCTCTCAATAAAGAGCAGGAAAAAATCCTTACTATATCTAAAAATAATATAGAGCGTCTGGCGAAAATTATAACAGATATCTTGGATATTTCTAAGCTAGAAGCAGGCAGGATCATAATGCATAAAAGGAAGTTAAATATAAATGAACTAATAAAAGATATTTATAATGCTACAAAAATAACTGTTGAGCAGAAGAATATGGAATTCAGCATTTCCTTAGAAGAATCTTTAGAGGTTACATGGCTTGACCCTGATAGAATAGGTCAGATCCTTAAAAATCTTGTATCAAATGCTATAAAATTTAGCAGGGATGATGGGAAGATAAAGATATCTAGCTCAAAGGAAGATATAAACGGCAAAGGTTTTATAAGAATTACAGTAGAGGATAATGGCATTGGCATGTTTAAAGAGGATATAGAGAAGCTGTTCAGTAATCTCAGCCCGTTAGATGCAAGTATGACCCGTAAACATGGAGGAGCAGGTCTGAGCCTGGCTATTTCAAAAGGCATAGTGGAGTTGCATGGTGGCGATATGTGGGTTACGTCAGAGCCTGGTGTGGGTAGCAAGTTTATTTTTACCATACCTATATATAAAAAGCATGAAGAGTTTGATTTTTTAATGGAAGAGGCTATAGAAAGGTCAAAGCGTAATGATAATAAAATAGCCGTTATTGTTTTTGAGATAAAAAACGCCAAGGATATTGCTGAAAAGAACATTTCAGAAATAGAAGATATTATAAAAAAGACAGTCAGGGGACCTGAAGATAAGACTGTGAGGGGCAAAAAAGGAGAATGTATTGTAATAATCGCATGTACGGACAGACCTGGCGCAATGGCAATAATAAGAAGGATCAAAGATAATATTAAGATCCCAATATTATTCGGTATTTCTGTTTACCCTGATGAAGCTATTGATAAGGATGAGCTAATGAAAAAGGCGGAAGAAGATTTAAAAAGCGGTAAGAATTCATTATCTTCGCAAAAGGTGCTTCTTATAATAGATGATGAAGAAGATCTCTCATCAATGCTTTCTTTCAGGCTTAAAGGAGCAGGGTTTGATACTATTGTAGCCAATAACGGAGAAAATGGGATAGAACTAGCCAAGAAAAACAAGCCAGACCTTATACTTTTAGATCTTATGATGCCGGAGCTAGATGGGTTTGAGGTGTCAAAAAGGTTGAAACTAGACTCAGTTACCAGAGACATACCTATAATTATTTTCTCAGCGCTTGGAAATAAAAACACAAAAGAATCTATAGAGAAACTAGGCGCGGCAGAGTTTATTGAAAAACCTTTTGAACCGAATATTTTGGTTGATAAGATTAATAAGTTGCTGGGGTAGAAAATGGATAAAAAAATAGTCTTAGTAGTAGATGATGACGCAGATATAGCAAAAATGCTTAAGGTTAGAATAGAGGCAGAGGGTTATGAGTTTATGGGAGCAATGGAAGGAAAAGAAATGTTGGAGGTTTTAAAGATAAAAAAACCGGATGTAATTTTATTGGATATAATGCTCCCTAATATGGACGGCTACAGTATATTGAGGGAAATGAGGAAGTGCGAAGAATATGCCGATATTCCAGTAATTATACTTAGCGCAAAAGAGAAGAAAAAAATGGGAGATCTTTTTGCTCTTGAGAAAGTAACATTTTTTATAGAGAAGCCTTTTGACACAAAGGAATTACTGGAGAAGATAAAGGAATTACTGGAGAAGATATAGATCCCTCGTCTCGTTCGCCACCACAAAGCGGTGGCGAGGCGGACTCGGGATCAAATTTTGCGAAGCAAAATTTGAGGAGAAAAGGTAATGGATAAAAAGAGGATATTGATAGTAGACGATGAAGAAGATATTTTAAATGTGTTGAGATTCAGGCTGGAGGCAAATAATTATGAAGTTTTGTCAGCTTCTGACGGCCAGGAAGGACTTAATAAAGCCAGGTCTGAAAAACCTAATCTTATTATATTGGACCTTATGCTTCCGAAACTTGATGGATATAAGGTTTGCCGTATGCTAAAATTTGACGAGAGTTATAAGGCTATTCCTATTATAATTTTTACAGCAAGGGCTCAAAAAAATGATGAAGAGCTTGGCATGGAAATGGGCGCAGACGCTTACATTGCAAAGCCTTTTGAACCAGCGATATTATTAGGGAAAATTAAGGAATTGTTGGAGAAAAAGTGAAGATTCCTAGCTCCGATAAATAGGGGCTCGAGGTCAATTTTTGTTTCACAAAAATTGGGGGGTATATGGAAGGCCAGAAAAAGATATTGATTGTAGATGATGAAGAAGACATACAGAAATTATTAAAGATACGGCTTGAGCAGGAAGGCTTTACAGTGTTAGTCGCAAGCGATGGAGAAAACGGCATAAAGATTGCGGAGTTGGAAATGCCAGATCTAATTATTTTAGATATTATGATGCCCAAAATTGACGGGTATTCATGTCTAAAAGAAATCAGAAGAATTCAAAAAACAAAAGATATGCCTATTCTTATGATGAGCGGCAAAGAAGAAGAAAAGGTAAGGGATCTTTTTGCTTTTCAGAAAATCAGCGGATATTTAGAAAAGCCGTTTGAATTAGATAATTTAGTTGCTAAGGTAAAAGATATATTAAAAATATAAAATATGACAAAGAAAAGTATAGAGCAAATATTGTTGGATAAAGCTGTTATTACAACAGAGCAGCTTGATAAAGCAATGGAGGAGTCCAGGAGAAAAGGTATGAGCGTGGGCAAGGTGATTGTACGTTCCGGAATGGCGACAGAAGAAGCGTACGCCCAGGCAATGTCAGAGGCACTGGATATCCCATATGTAAACCTTGCAAATTATATTATAGACCAGGATGTTATAAAGCTTATACCTGAAACAATGGTTCGGAAATACAAAGCAATGCCTATTTTTAAGATACGAGATTCCCTGACTGTTGCAATGGTAGACCCAAAGGATATAGTTGCTATAGATGATCTTAGTCGAAGGGCTAAATGCGACATAGAAAGCATGCTATCTACGGAGAGCGCTATACTAAATGCTATAGAACAATATTATGGCACGTCATCTTCATTTGACGAAGTCATAAAAGATATAGACAAAGAAAACAAATTCCAGTCTCAGGGAACAGAATTTGATTCTACAAAACTTGCAGAGATAGCCGAAGAAGCACCTGTAATAAAACTTGTAAATATGATTATCATGCAGGCAGTAAAAGATAAGGCAAGCGATATACATATTGAACCGGAAGACGATAAATTAATAGTGAGGTTCAGAATAGACGGAATATTGCATGAAATGTTTGCTCCTCCAAAACATCTTGAGCCGGCTCTTATGTCCAGAATTAAGGTACTTTCCAAAATGGATATTGCTGAAAAAAGAAAACCCCAAGACGGCAGATTTAATATGAAAGCTATGGATAGAGATATTGACATGAGGGTCTCCACTTTTCCTACCATATACGGGGAAAATATTGTAATAAGAATTCTGGACAGAGGCTCTATATTGATGGGCCTTGACAAGATCGGTTTTTCTGTAGAAATCCAGAATGAATTTGAATGGAGAGATTCAAAAGGAATTTGAAGGATTGATAAAACATCCTCACGGCATAATCTTAGTAACAGGACCAACGGGAAGTGGGAAAACTACTACGCTTTACTCAGCGCTTTCAACAATTGATTCAGAAGAAAAGAATGTTATTACAATAGAAGGCCCAGTTGAATACCATCTGGGAAGGATAAGGCAGTCTCAGATAAATCCAAAGGCAGGCCTGAATTTTGCCACAGGTCTGAGATCTATTTTAAGACAGGATCCTGATATAATAATGGTAGGCGAAATAAGGGACAAGGAGACAGCAGAGATAAGTGTACAGGCTGCGTTAACAGGGCATCTTGTTTTCAGTACTCTTCATACGAATGACGCTAGTGGCGCATTATCCAGGCTTATAGATATGGGCATAGAGCCATTTTTAATTTCCAGCTCTATGATAGGTATTCTTGCCCAGAGACTTGTTAGAAAGATTTGTGATAAATGCAAGGAGGAATATGCTCCTTCAGAAGATATTTTAAAAGGCTTGGAATGATCAGATTAGAAAGCTTATAGTAGATAAGGCTTCAAGCGGGGTTATAAAAAAAGTAGCAGTAGAGACAGGCATGAAGACATTGAGAGATGACGGCCTGGATAAGGTTCTAAAAGGCATTACCACTCCTGAAGAAGTAATAAAAGCAACGCAGGAAGAATAAATTAAAGGCAAAGGCCGCGTAGAATATGCAGATTTTAATCTGTCTATTTATGGAGATCTTTACGACAATATTGTAGGGCAGGCTTTAGCTTGCCAAAAACAATGGCTAATTTTAAGTATAAAATACGTGATAAGAACGGCAGGGCGTCTACAGGCACAATAGAAGGCGAGACCAGGGAATCCGTTGCCAACCATTTCAAACAGATGGGGTACGTGCCCATTTTGATAGAAGAAGGAAAATCAGGCATAAGAAATTTTAGTATATTTCAGAGATTTTTCAACAGAGTTAGTCAGGAAGAATTAATAGTTTTTACCAGGCAATTGATGACATTGCAAGCTGCAGGTGTGCCAATACTTGTAAGTCTGGGATCTATTACCGAGCAGATCGTTAACCCTTATTTTAAAAGAATAATTGAAGAGATAATTAATGACATAGAGTCTGGTAAGAGTTTTTCAGATGCTATTTCAAGGTTTCCCTCGGTTTTTTCAGATATATATACCAATATGATACGTTCAGGAGAAGCAGCAGGTATAATGGATGATGTATTGGATAGACTAGCAACTCTTATGGAACATGAACAGGAAACAAAGATGAGGGTGCAGCAGGCAATACGCTATCCTCTGCTTGTAATAGTTGTTATTTCCATAGCGTTTCCCATTTTAATTATGTTTATAATACCTAAATTCAGCGCGCTTTTTGCAATATTCAATACAGAGCTGCCTCTGCCTACAAAGATACTTTTAGGAGTACATTTTGTAATTTCGCATTATTGGCCATTTATTATACTAGCTATAATTGTTCTGGTTTTTGGCTTTAAGCGTTTTATTGATACTAAATCAGGCAGGTATGCCTGGGACAGCGTTAAGTTGAGAGTGCCTGTATTTGGCCAGATTTTTCTTAAGATATCATTATCTAGATTCAGCAGGATGACCGCATTATTAACGGCAAGTGGCATACCTATAATAAATACGCTTGAAATCATCAGGGATTCCCTGGGCAATAGAGTTATAACTGATTCAGTTAACAATATTATCCATGGCATAAACGAAGGTAAAGGCATAGCTGAGCCAATGAAGCTAAGCAAGCTTTTTCCAAGTATTGTAGTTCAGATGGTTAAAATAGGGGAAGAAACAGGAAAGATAAACGAGTTGCTTTTAAAAGTATCTGATTATTATGATTCCCAGGTTGATTATACTGTAAAAAATCTGACAGTTCTTATAGAGCCTGTTCTTATATTTGCTTTGGGCATGATGGTTTTAATTATGGCGCTTGCTATATTTATGCCCATGTGGAATCTTTTAACCGTATTCGGGTAATGTAGTTGAAAATACTTGACAAATACATCGGAGTCATTATAATTGTGTTTATAATATTAAGAATATAAAAATAACAGGGGGGATTATGGCAAAACTTGGTAATAAAAGCGGTTTTACGCTAATTGAACTTGTAATGGTTATTGTAATACTCGGGATTCTTGCTGCAGTAGCGATTCCAAAATTTCAAGACCTGACTACACAGGCAAAGATTTCCGCTGGAAAAGGCGGCCTTGGCGCAATGCGTTCAGCAGTAGCTATAGATTACGCAAGGAGTGCTACTTCTGGTACAGCTGCATTTCCGTCAGCTATTACTACTGCGCTTTTCGCAGATAGTTTAATACCAAAAAATCCATTGAATAATGCCACCAGTGTTGCAGCTGTAACAGTTGCTCCAGCTGGCACAGCAACATCTACTGATGGATGGTGGTATATATCAGCTTCTGGCAGGGCAGGCGCTTATTCAGACGGCACGCAAGATACTTCTACCTGGTAAAAAATATTTGAGGCAGATTAATATAAATAAATGGGGATGGGTTAGTAAGACCATCCCCATTTTTATTTTAGTTGGGCTTGCGATCGTCTTTTTTTCAGATGTATTGTTCCAGAACAAGATATTTATCCATAGGGATCTGTCCAGGTTTTTTTATCCTCTAAGAGAGTTCAGCGCCACTCAATTCCTATCAGGTAAAATTCCTCTGTGGGACCCGTATATACAGTGCGGAAGCCCGCATCTGGCTGAACTTCAGACTTGCGTATTTTATCCTCTCAGCGTGGTTTATTTATTATTTTCTTATCCTCAGGCATTTAATTATTTCATAATAATACATATAATCCTGGCAGGCTTATTTATTTATATTTTAATGAGAAATTGGGGGTATTCTTCGCATGCCTCGTTTTTATCCGCAGTAATTTTTATGTTTTCAGGATATATTATTTCTGTAATTAATCTACTGGCTTCGCTTGCTTCAGTAGTATGGCTTCCGCTTGTGATTTTATTTTACGAAAGGGCAGTGAAAAAAGATTGGGTTAAAAATTCTATAATTACAGGATTTTTTATGGTTCTGATATTTCTCGGAGGGGAGCCTGTAGTTCTATATGCCACTTTTTTCATACTGATTTTAATGTCTGGGCTGCGCGTTAAACCAATGATGCTTGCCATAGCGGTTTTTATAGGGCTTGTGAGTTTTCAGATTATTCCTTTTCTAGAATTTTTAAGGTATACTTCAAGAAATCTTATGGATTTTAATGAAGCGTCCATGTGGTCATTACCTGTATATGCCCTTTCCGAGTTATTTTTCCCTTACTTAAGCGAATCAGATTATATATATAAGGATTACTGGACAAGGCAAAGCTGGCTTTTGGTTTATTATATGGGTATAGCTACAATTGTATTTACGTTTATCTCTTTAAAATTTGATTCTACAAAAAGAAGAAGAACAATTTTTTATATCCTTGCATTAGGCCTTGTGCTTTCATTCGGAAGATATACGCCTTTATATTATTTTTTATATAGTTATCTTCCTGGTTTCAAACTTTCCAGGTACCCTATAAAATTTTTTTTCATGGTGGCTTTTTCTCTGGCGATTCTCTCAGGCATGGGAATGGATTATTACGCTCAGCATGTGAAAATAGATCTTAGGTTTAAGAAATTTTTAAAATTGGTATTGATCTTTGGATTTGCTCTATCTATATTATACTTTATATTTAATTTTAATTTTTACGAAATAAGCAGTTTTTTAAAGAAAATCATATTAAATATCAACAGCGATTTTAGCAATAAAATTGACAGAATAGATCAGCTTGTTATTACAGGGCTTTCCAATATAAGAAGAGGGATAGGATTATTCATGTTTTTATCAGTGGTCATATTTTTTGGAATAAAAAAACGCGTAAGCATGAACGTAGTTTTGGTCATTATCTTATTAGTAGCCCTGGTAGACATATTTACGGCAAATAAAAATGTATACCAAAATATGGACATAAAGGAATTTTTAAAGCCCGGCTCTGCAATAGAATATCTGCAGAAAGATAAAACTCTTTTCAGGATATTTGATTCCCCAGCTACATTAAAGCAGAACATGTTTGTGCCTGAAAAAGATTATTTTGAAGGCAATCTGGCGCTTATAGAAAGAGTGGTTTCAAATAGAGGCGTGAGTTTTGGGATATATGATGCGTATGGTTATGGGTCGCTTTATAATAGAAGGCAGATAGAGGTTATGGATATTATTGGAAGGAGCAAGACTCCTGGTGAGACAAATATCCTGAATTTATTAAATGTAAAATATATAATCTCGCCCAAGGATTTAAAAATAAACGGCTATAAAATGGTAAAGAAAGCTGCTAAGGTGAATATCTATGAGAATGAAAATTTTTTGCCAAGAGCGTTTTTCTCGGGAAAAGCAATTGTTATTAAAGATGAGAGTGAAATATTAAAAAAATTGAAGAATGAGGATTTTGAACCAGAGAAGGAAGTTATTTTAGAAGAAGATATCGGCAATGTGGTTCAAGGTTCATTGCCCCAAGCTCAAAAATATATCAGTATTTTAAAATATGAGCCGAGTTATGTTGAAATAGAGGCCGAGACAAATGTTCCGGGATTTTTAGTATTAAGCGATACATGGTATCCTGGGTGGAAGGTATACGTAGATGGTAATCTGGATAAGATTTACAGGGCGGATTATATTTTGCGTTCAGTATACCTGGAACAGGGAAAACATATTGTAAAGTTTACATATGACCCGTTTTCGTTTAAAATAGGAATGATAATAACATTGGGGACACTTGTTTGCTGTATAATATTTGTATTTAAGACCGGTTCTTGAGAAGGGTATTGTAATATGGTTAAAAAGATTATAATAGTGATGCCGGCTTACAATGCAGAATTGACTCTGGAAAAAACTTACAAGGATATTCCGGAAGGCCTAATGTCGGAGATAATACTTTGCGATGACCAGAGTAGAGACAGGACTGTTAAGATAGCAAAAAGATTGGGCCTTACTGTACTTCTACACGATAAGAATAAAGGTTATGGCGGAAATCAAAAGACATTGTATCAAGAGGCGCTCAAAAGAAATTCTGATGTGATAGTCATGCTGCATCCTGATTACCAATATGATTCAAAAAAAATTCCAGATCTTATACAGCCTATACTTAATAAACAGGCTGATATTGTTTTGGGTTCAAGGATGTTGGGTAAGGGCGCTTTAGAAGGAGGCATGCCTTTTTACAAATATATTTCTAACAAGTTTTTAACCTTTTGCCAGAATAAGGCTCTAGGGTTAAATCTATCGGAATACCATACAGGTTTAAGGGCATATAGCAGCGATTTTCTTAAAAAAGTCAGTTGGCAGGATAATTCAGATGATTTTTTATTTGATGCTCAGATTTTAATTAAAGCAGCCAGGCTGGGCATGAGAATAGAAGAGATACCTATTGAGACCAGGTATTTCAAAGAAGCGTCTCAGGTCAGATTTTTTGCTGGCGTCAAATATGGTCTTGGTATATTATGGGAATTAATAAAGTTACGGGGATGAGGTGAGAGATGAAGAGCAAAAGATCAGCAAACGGGTTTACATTAATAGAGCTCGTGATGCTGATAGTTATAATAGGTATAGTTGCGCTGGCTAGCATGCCAAAGGCTATTACATCCCAAGCTGTGAGGCTAGAGGCAGCTTGCCAGAAAATAGCTACTGATTTAAGATATACTCAAGAAATGGCTTTAGCTCAGCAGGTGAGATTCGGGATATCAATTGATCCTGTGAACGAAGCTTATTTTGTTTACAGAGTGAATGTAGGTACAGTAGCTAGAGATCCTCAAACAAGAAATAATTTTAATGTTTCATTCGTTACTCTTAATGAATTTAAAGGCATAGATATAGTTAGCACAAGTTTTAGCAATAAGATAGAGTTTGATTCAGTAGGCGCTCCATATGATGGCAATGGAGTTATTTTATCAAGCCAGGGCGTTATAACTCTTCAGGCTCAGGCAGGGACATATTCAAGGACAGTGAGGATAGAAGCTAAAACAGGCAAGGTAAGTGTGCAATGAAAGGTTTTACTTTAATAGAGACAGTTATTGGGATAGTAGTGCTAGGAGTTATTGCCCTTGGGCTATTTGCTACTTTTACAGGCGTATTTAAAAATGCAGCCAGGGACGAGGCAGTAACTATTGCTACGAGCCTTGCAAAAGGGGAGTTAGAAAGAACAGCCAGATTGAGTTTTGCCAGTGTTGTTTCCCAAAACGCGGGCTCTCCTATAAGCTTTGGTGGAAATTTTACCAATTATTCCTGGCAGATAGTAGTGAGTGCTGTGCCAGTGGCTATTGCCAGCGATCCAGGTATGGCGGAGTATAAACAGG
>JAPLMC010000045.1 GCA_026387215.1 Candidatus Omnitrophota bacterium | reverse complement strand
TGCTTTGTGCCGTTTAAAACATAATGATCGCCTTTTAGCTCAGCAGTCGTTGCAATAGCTCCGGCATCACTTCCTGCCCCTGCTTCTGTTAAAGCAAATGCTGCCAGCTTTTTCCCTTTTGCTATATCAGGAAGGTATTTTCGCTTCTGATCTTCTGTCCCAAATAGAATAATCGGAAACGTTCCAAGCGCAGTTGCTGCAAACGCAAGAGAAATACCTCCGCACGCCTTGGATAATTCTTCAGTAGCAAGAACAAGCTCCATTGCACCTCCGCCTGTGCCGCCATATTTTTCTTCAATGTATATGCCGCATAAATCGCTCGCAGCCATTATCTTTACTATATCCCACGGAAAAATGCCTTCTGCGTCATACTTTGCTGCAACTGGCCTGATTTTCTCCTCTGCAATCTGCCTTGCAATATCACGCACCATCACCTGTTCTTCAGTTAATAAATAATCCATTTTTTTGCCTTCCTTTCTAAATCTTTATTTGTAGAGAACGGTTTTAAACCATTCTCTACCTTATTTTATAAATCAGTATTTCTTTGTTTCCGCCTCTTGCAATATCAATACTTAAGAGCTTGGTAGTTTTATTTGACGCAACATCCTCGTATATCCTGTATATCCCAAAAAGACTATTCACAGGATATCCGTTTATGCTTTTAATAACATCACCCTGCTTTATGCCAAAAGTCTCTGTAAGTTTTGCAACAGCAATATTCTGAACAAGAAAACCTTCCTGATTCACAACTACCGTGCCAAGGTCTGTACTAAATTTCAAACTAGGCCCTTCTCCAAATCTATATCTAGGCTCTACCATTTTTATTGCAGATATAAGAGCAGCGCCTATATTATGTATCGCGGACTTATTACTACCTCTATTCAGCTCCCATATAGAGTCACCTATTTTTTGCGACTCTATATTGTTGAAAAGTTCTGCAATTATAATCTTTTTATCAGCACTATGGTCTATGGGGCTACTAAAAATATCCTTTTCTTTATCAGAAAGTTGTTTAGCTTGAAGAGAAACGTCATAAGATTTTTCCAGTACGATCTTCTTCTTATCAAGGCTTTTTATTTTAAAATCTTCTGACTGATTCTTTGTAAGTTCTCCGGCAGGTTTATTGTAACTATATTCCAAAACTCTGGATTCGACTGTTTTTTCAAAGATCATCCCAGAGTTTTCTATAGGAATGCCTTCTCCGGGTTTTACTATAATACTATTATTTAAAGCTACGTCTTCTAATATAAGGATATCTTTTTTTATATCTGATATCTTAAGAAATTTTGCAGGATTCTTATCGGAAGAAAAAATATCTCCTTTTCCGTAAAGTTTTTTACCTTTATTCTCAGTACCAATAACCACATACAATGAAGACTTGCTATCCTCAATAGTACCAACCGAATCAGCAAAAACAGGCCTGGCTAAGGTTGTTATGGTTAGAGATAATATTATAGATACTATTTTAAAATACTTAAACATGTTAGATAGGTTATATTATTATTTCTTATACGTCAAGAGAATTATTGATATCTTACAACTACGTTAAAATCTGCCTGATCTTTCTTAAGTACCTTTGGAAAACGAAGAAACGGAGACGCCTTTTTGACAATCCTTACAATGCTTCTTACAAGCCTGAGATCAGGATTATTAAGCACTACAGGGCCTCTTACTAAAAATCCTTCTTTATCCAGCGTAAACTGTAATTCCACATCCCCACTTATCCCAATAACATCCTTATCCAGTTTTGCCAGATTATTTATTTCCTGCCCGATTTTAGAACAGTACTCTTCATAAGGCGTTCCATTAGCAACTGAAGGCTCTAAATTATCTCCTGTTTCAGACTTTTCCGCATCTTTAACTTCGCGGCTCTTTGCTCCTAAAATAGGCGCCCATTTTTGGTTTGACTGCTTACTATTCTTAGCTACAGTTTTTTTAGTCGGAGCTTTTTGTTTTAGCTGTTCTTTCTTTAAATCTGCGTTAATCTTCTTAGCAGCAGCTTCTTGTTTTAGCTGTTCCTTTTTGAAATCTGCATCTTTTTTCTTAGCCACAGTCTTTTCAGCCACAGTTTCTTGTTTTGGCTGTTCTTTGTTTAAATCTATATCACTTTTTTTAGCTATGTCCTCTTTTTTGACAGACTCTTTTTTCTCAGCCAATGCCTTGGATAGTCTGATCTCGGATTCCTTCTGTTCTTCTATGTCTATCTTCTCTGCTTTTTTATCCCAGTCAGCTATGTATTTTTGTGCATCTTCTGTAGTTTTATCTCCTTCAATAATATGCGGAGTCAAAAATATTACAAGTTCTGTTTTTTCCTTGCTCTTGCCTTTAGCAGAGAAAAGTTTTCCTATTAAAGGTATGTCTCCCAAAAAAGGTACTCTCTCTACATGGTCTATAAGAGTATCTTTCATTAATCCCCCGATTATTATAGTTGTTCCATCCCTCACTGCCACAGATGTCTCTGCTTCGGAAGTAGTTACGTAAGGCACAATAGTTCTTGTAGAACCGTCTGGATTTTTTAATTCAACTGTTTTTGTAGCGTCGGCGTTGCTGACTTCCGGCTTTATCTTTAATGTAATAAAACCCGTTCTGCTTATCTCTGGAACTACGGCAAGCCTTACACCTACGTCTACAAACTCAACATGATCCGTAGTATGATACGTGCCTCCGCTTGTAGTGGTAACCTCACTTGTAACATATACCTCTTTCGCGCCTACTAAAATTTTTGCCTCCTGTTTGTCCATAACCATAATCCTGGGCCTTGATAAAACATTGGTTTCTCCATATGTTTTTAACAAGCTTACTATTGCAGAGAGCTTCCCACTTGTAGTAGCTATATTAAGGGTTGAAGGGGTCAAATTTGTCAAGCCTGCACTAAGACTTGTGTCTCCTGTAAGTGTTACATCGCCTATCTTCGCAATATTCGTCCAGTCTACTCCATAGCTATATTTATCCGAAAGCGTAACCTGCACAATATTAGCATCTATCAGAACCTGCCTGGTTTTTTCATCAAATGCCTCGATTATGCGCCTAATGTCTTCTATTTTCTGGGAAGTATCTTTAACCACTAGTTTATTAGTCCTCTCATCAAATTTCACGCTCCCAACGCCTTTAGAAACTACCTCGCCTATTTTATCCTTTAATAATTCAGCTTTTGCATAATCAAGACTAAAGATTTTTGTAATTAATGGAACATCCATTTCTAAAATAATCTTTTTCATACTATTTATATTTTCAGGGCTATCTATAAGAATAATAGTATTAGATGTATCGTCTGAAATCACCTTGCCAATGTTTGTTTTTATCTGACTTAGGGCATTTCCAATTTCTTGCACATTTGCATAATTGAGCTTAACTATTTCTGTTTTAGTCCTGTCATTAAATCTTTTTCCATATATCATTTCGTAATCCCTATCATTCATGACTCTTATAAGACTTCCTTTTTCCTCATAAGCTAAATTATTTGCAGAAACCACTATATTAAGAGCATCTATGAGGCTTATATCTTTTACGTATAATGTAACTGTTCCTTTCACATTAGTATCAGCAACTATATTAAGTCCGCTTTTTTGCGCTAATATTTTCAAGACATCCCTTATATCCATACCCTTAAGATCCAAAGATATAAGATCCGTGTCGTTCTGTTGCGCTCCAAAAATTAGGCCTGAAAAAACTACAACTAATATTATGCTGATAATAAACTTTTTCATATATGTTCTCCATTTAAATAGCAAACAATTTAGAATCTATATATTTAGCTCTATCTTTTCTCCTTTGTACTCTAAGATCACTACGCTATCTTTTATATCATATACTTTAAAATCTCCAAGCGAATCGTCTTTATAAAGAAAAAATGTTTTCTTTAAAACCTTATCTTCTATTATTGCCTGATTATTATCGCCTGTAATAATACCTAATAAAGTAAAGTTTCCAAGAACTTCCTCTCTGGAAATCTTTTTTATGCTGATATTTTTATCAGGAAAAGCCTGATCCATTGCATTATCCTCTTCTACGCTTTCTCTCGATATAGGTTGTACTTGACTCACCTGAGTAACTTTAGCCTGAACAGGTTCTGTCAAAGGTTTTTCTTTAAAAATAAACATATCCGCCATAAAAACAACAGCTACTATCGCTATAAAACCTATTAATAAAATATTCACCTTTGTAAATATCTTCAAATCATCTCCCAACTTTATCTTTGATTGGCTTTTTCTTATAAGATTTAAAAGTTTTCCTTCAGGGGTAGACTCTATCATGATACCAAAACCACCTTTCTATCCTTTTCCATCACCTCGTTTACCAAATCTTCCTCAATAATCCTTTTATCTTTCATTACAAGCTCTTCCAACAAATTATGGCACACAGCTGCAATCTTGCGAGGATAGCCCTGAGTATATTGATATATCGTTAGTATTGCTTTTTCTGTAAATATCTCCTTGCCCGATGCAGCACCTGCCTGTTTAAGTCTGAATTCTATCATGTTTTTAGTCTCATTATAGTCCAGAGGATTTAGTATATATTTCAAGCTAATCCTGTCTGAAAAATTATTTATACGCTGCAATTTAGGCAGAAGTTCCATCTGCCCCATAATAACAAGCTGAAGAAGTTTATATTCATTGGTCTCATAATTTAAAAGCGTGCGCAAGAGTTCTAATGTGGATAAACTCATTTTCTGTCCTTCGTCTATAATAAGGGCTATTATATGACTTTCATCAACGCATTTCTTAAATAAAAACCTTTCTATTGCTTCTTTATAATCTAAAGTAGAGCGAAATGTGCCTTTTATTCCAAAAAGTTTAGCAAGAATTGTTACAAACTGAAACTCTGAATCATAAGAAGGGTCCAGTATCATATGGGTTATAGCTCCATTAGTAGAGTGCAGTTCCTGTATAAGAGCCCTAGCAAGAGTTGTTTTGCCAATACCAACATCTCCTAGAATAACGCTGAGACCCCTTCTTAATCTAATAGCTATTTCAAGTCTTTGCATTGCCTGCTTGTGAGAAGTAGATGGATAGAAAAAATATGGATCAGGACTTGTTGAAAACGGCTCTTTATTCAAATTAAGGATACTATAATATGACATAGTTAAAGAAACCGCGTAGGTTACCTGCGGTAACCTACGCGGTTGAGGTGGTTATGCTTAAAATTTCCTTTATCTCTGTTATTGACTTATTTTCTCTGCGCAACTCGCGTATCTTTTTTAATCTCCCTATTGTGCTGTCATCAAAATACCTGAAACTAGTCTCAGGACTTCTGCCGACTTCTTTAATAAGCCCAATATTCAAATAATATTTAAGAGTATAAACCGTCTGCCCACTCAGCCTAGCCAAATCTTTTATTAAATATATCTTATTTTCCATAATCTTTACACTTTAACAATGTCACATTTGTCAAGTTTATACCATAATAGACATAATCTTGACACTCTAACAATGTCAATGTCAGTTTTGTCAAGTTCTTACTATCTATATAGATAGCGACAGCTTACTCTCCGCTTAGAGAGTAAGTATATACTATATTTTTAAATAGTCAAGTTTTTTAACATTATAACATAGCAAAGCACAAATTGTGAAGATCAAGGATTTATAGCCGTGGCATCTTTTGCTGTTGGTTTCACTTGAACGAACCCAGAGCCAACCTCATTATTCATCCTCACCTTTACTCCTCGACTGCGTTCGAGACAGGCAAGCAAGGCTTTCTGGTGAGGGGTAAAATTAAAAGCTATATTAAAATTTTAGAGAAGATTATTGTGCCTTTAAAAATAGGTGGGTTTTGCGAGATAAGTCTGAAATCAAATTTTTTTAATACTACCATAGTTGGTAATTTTATAAGCTCAGATAGAAATTTAATTATATCCTGTAACTGCCCTTCTATTTGAAGCTCTACGCTATATTCTCTAGAAAACTCCTTATCCATTGCTTGCCCAGGCTTTATATTGCTGGTTTTTATGTCTAGCGAATCCGCAAGGTTTTCCATATAATTCAGAAGCTTAGATATATTTTTTGTAGATTTTGC
Source organism: Candidatus Omnitrophota bacterium (assembly GCA_026387215.1). Taxonomy (GTDB): domain Bacteria; phylum Omnitrophota; class Gorgyraeia; order Gorgyraeales; family Gorgyraeaceae; genus UBA10183. Next base: position 7,459 of record JAPLMC010000045.1, on the reverse strand, counting down.
ATACTTATTATACTCTTCAATTATAGAATTTCTGCTTTCCAATAGCCTAATGCCCTTATTTATTCTAGCCTTTTTAGCCTCTATCTCAGTATTTATAAGTTGCCATTTTTTAAAGCCAGGTTCAAATATAAAATTATACAACAATATCATAGCAATAAAAATAGCTGTTGCCGTAAAAATGTATTTTTCTCTTTTTGATAACTTTACGTATAACATATTATTTTACCTGGCACGCTATACTGAAATCAGTCAACTCCTGATCTCCTACTTTTTTCCTAGTAGCATATTTTACTTCTACTTTTTTGAAATATTTTGATTTTTCAAGGATCTTTATAAAATTAAAAACGCTTGGCGTATCCCTGGTGTTACCTTTATAGTAAAGGACGTCTTTTCCGTCATAATTAAGTTCCGAAAGAACTATATCACCAGGCACAAGCTCATAAGATTCTTTTAAAATACCTATAATCAGCTCGCCTTCTGAGTTTTGCAATTTCATTATGTCTGTCTTTTTAAGAAAAATATTCAATTGATCTGCATCCTTGCGTATTTCATTATCTTTCTTTGCAAGCACAGCACTAAGATTATTTTTTTCATGCATCTTAAAAATAAAAAGTGACGCAAGCATTGCTGCTGTAACCAATAAAAGAAAATATGTAAAAAATGCCTGATGCATATTTTCTTTACTCGCCCTTTTATCAACATATTCCCCTGGTAACAGCTCTATTGCAAAAGGAAAGTTCAAGGTATTCGGATCTTCTTTGTATTCATGAAAGTTCGCCGGAATGGAAAAATATTCTTCCACATGAGGCCTGACATTGTCTATGTTAAGGTTGGAAGAATAAGTAATGAATACTTCTTCTATATTTTTATTTGTCCTGTCTTTTTTATAAGAAAGCAGCGAACGGTTTATTTCTTCCATCAACCCATTCTCATTCCTGAATCCTCTGGAAAAAACAGGCTTTGTTTTATCTATTATAATAATCTCAGAATAATCTTTATGTATATCCACAACTAGGCTTGCTTTATCATGTTTTATAATTTCTTTTTTCAACAAATATAAATATAAGGCTTCTGTTCCCAGCATTATATTCTCAGGCACGACCTTTCTCTCTTTTATTATATCCTCTATTAGCTGTTTTTTTACAATAGCTAGCATGATATAAGAAAATCCTTTTTTATATGACCCTATGTTTCTAAAACTCGTTATTATTTCCTCTTTTGAATAAGGCAATTCTTTCAATGCCTGGAATTCCACCATATTCGCGATCTCATAAGAATCTACAGAAGGAAGCTCTATAAATCTCAAGGTAACTTGATATCTTGGAATAATCAGTATATCTTTTGGTTTATCCAATTTAATCCTCTTTCCAGCAATAAATTTTCCCGGCCCTGTCTATTACTGCCATAATATGCTTTGCTATATTTTTATTCTCTGAAAAAGATGCAGATACTGTTATCCTAAAAAAATTAGATCTCACGCTAAACAGAGCCTGATAATTCAAGACATTATCAGGCGTAATTCCAAAACTTTCAAATATACTGCTAAATTTATCCTCTGTAAATACGCCATCATCTTCCGTGCCAACCATCCCGTCATTTCCTTCTCTGTATACGATTATTTTATTTATTATTAAAGGATCTTGCCATAAAACTATTCTTAAAATATCCTCGCTAGCTGTATTTATATTAACCTTGGGGTCGTTTCCTCTGTAAATGGTTATATAATCTTTTAGTTTCATATAGATATCACGCGTCATGCCATCAATTAAAAATAATTCTTCTGCGAATTCAAAGCCTTTATCCCCTTTATTGACTTTATATTCTAATACAGCCTGGCTAAGATTATCGTCTAATCCCAGCATAACTAAATGCTCTTTTTTTAAATTTAAACTGTTTAGGTTAAACCGGCTTTCTTCATCGTAGGCTGTATACGTGACCTCTCCGCTGCCAAGCTTAAATTCTTGTTCTTTATTCCAATCTTCATTAAGACTATCGTAATTATTAGTGTCTTTATTAAACTCTATTACCATCTTTGCAATGCCTGCCTTTGCCAGATACAGCGCTCTTATATTTTCAGATTCATATTTTGCAAGCCTTATATCTCCTGAAGAATAACGAGAAACAGCTATGCTCAATAAAGATAGCACGATCAGTACCCATAAAACAAATATCAATATGCTTCCTCTGTATCCATTTATCATGTTCCCAATACTCCCTGTGGAATAAAAATAGTTTTATGATACAATTCCCCTCCTGCATCAAGACTAAAATTAATTCTAACTGCGCAAGGAATTGCTTTCTGAGACTCTTCCCATGCGCCATGCCATTCAAAACCTTTTGAACCATTCTTTAATTCATACGCATATTCAAAATCCATTGAATACGCTGAAAATATAAATTCTCCAATCTCTCCTGTTTCAGCATATTCTTTATCTGTAAAAAGTATCTTTTTTTTAATAAGGGATTTAACTCCCATATTCCTGTCTTCTACAATATAATAATTCACTATATAAGTGTTATCCTTATCCTCTTTCGATACGATAACAGGGAAAGTCATTTCTGACGAAATACCTTTAAATTTTATCATAGAAAACAAGAAAGTGCTTTTCAATTCTTTTTGCAACTTTAAAAGAGATATTCTTATTTTTTGCAAATTTCTGCCTTCACTTCCTTTGCGCCATGCCTTCATGCCTAAGCTAAAAGTGCTATATATAGAAACCACTACGATTGTCATTATAAGAGTTGCGACAATAAGCTCAATAAGGGTAAAAGCCCTGCGTGTCATATTATATATGTGAAAGCGGCTAAGTTTTCTTCTTTACCTTTTCCCTGCCACAGAATTTTTAAATTAACTTCGTTGTAAGCATCTTCTTCTAATTTAATCACGTTCAGATTCCATGAAAATTTATTGTCAAAGTTGCTAAATACGCCTCTTGATAACCCGTCTTTAATATCGCTGTTATAAAGCTCCAACATCTTTTCTTCCAGGAGAAGCCCTGCCTTAAAATAATCTCTTGAAAACTCTATGGCCCTTAAGGGTCTCATAAAAGAATTTAATATTAACAAAGTTCCCATAGATAGTATTGCAACGCTGATCATCACCTCAAGTAATAAGAATCCTGTGTTTTTTTGCCTTTCCATAATTCTTCGCCTTAATACGCTGCCAATGACATCTGGAATACAGGTAAAATCATTGCCATAACAATAAGCCCGACTACTAAACCCATTATCAAAATAAAACCAGGTTCCAGAAGGGCAGTTATTATCTTCATAAGTCTTTCTACTTCTGTTTCATAATTTCTAGCAATATTTAAAAGCGCTCTATCCAAAAATCCGCCCTCTTCCCCGACTGCTGTCATATTAGCTACAAATATTGGAAAATTCTTTCTTTTTTTTATTGCAAGTGTAAAGCTCGAGCCTGCTTTGACATCCTTGTATATTTCATCCACTTCCTCTTTTATGACACTGTTAGTTATAACGCTTGCTGTTATTTTTAAAGAATCAAGTATAGGCACGCCGTTTTTAAGAAGCATTGATAGCGTCCTGGAAAACCTTGCAAATTCGGTATTTTTCAGTAAATTTCCAAAAATAGGTATTTTTAATTTAAACTTATCCATTTTATTTTTTGTGACTGGATTGGTTTTGCCTGTTTTAAATAAAAATATAGCTCCTATTATAAAGATAATCAATAAAAACCAGTAAGTCCTTGCAAAATCACTTATATCTATAAGCATTCTTGTTGGCAATGGCAATTTCTCATTCATTTCTACAAACATACTAGCAATTCTGGGCACAACAAAAGTGACTAAAACGAATATCGTAACAAAACCTACTATAGCCATCAAACCAGGGTAAGCCAAAGCAGCTATTATCCTCTCCCTTGTATCCTGGTCTTTGTCCAGAAAATCTTTTATATTAGCCAATACTTCATTAAGCGAGCCTGATTTTTCTCCTGAACGCACAAGGTTTACATATAATTCTGAAAATACATCTGGATATTTTTTCAATGCCTCTGAAAAAGCCTTCCCTTCTTTTATCATTAATTTAATATCACCTACTATTATTTTTAGATAATTGCTTTCTGTCTGATTTTCAATTACGCTCAAAGCATTATAAAGCGCCAGATTTGAACCGATAAGCTCTGAAAGCTGCCTTGTAAAATTAGCCAAGTCTTTAGCTTTAACTTTGAAAACTGTTAAATTTTTTTCATTAGCTAATTCCTCTCTGATCCATACAGGATAATATCCTGACTGTATCAACTTATTCGCAGCTACGTTTTCAGAATCAGCTTCAATATTGCCTTCCATTATCTCTTCTGGAGATTTTTTTGCTTTATAAACAAATCTTGGCATAATTTTCAATCCTGCTGGGTTACGCGTATAACTTCATTAAGAGTGGTAATACCTGCTTTTATCTTTTCCCAGCCATCCATCCGGAGGGTATGCATTCCCAGCTGAAGCGCTTTTTTCTTTATCTGGTCGTTAGAAGCTCTTTTAAACACCATATCTCTTATATCTTCATTCATAACCAGAAACTCATATATAGCTGTCCTGCCTTTATAGCCTGTATGTTTACAAAATTCACAACCCTTCCCTTCGTAAATATCTAAATTACCTATATTATTTTCAACGCCAAATTCCTGCAGGACTTTTTTGCTAGGGGTTACCTTTATTTTGCAATTAGAACAGATAATCCTAACAAGCCTTTAAGCAATAAAACACTCTACTGAGCTGGCCACGAGATATGGCTCAATACCCATATCTAAAAGCCTGGTCAAGCCTCCTGCTGCATCATTTGTATGAAGAGTGCTAAATACAAGATGGCCTGTTAAAGCAACTCTTATCGTTATCTCTGCTGTTTCAAAATCTCTAACCTCCCCCACCATCATAATGTCAGGGTCGTGTCTTAGTGTAGACCTTAACCCTGCTGCAAAGCTCAAGCCAATTTTTGGGTGAACCTGTATCTGCGTAACGCCTTTTATCTGGTATTCAACAGGGTCCTCTATTGTAATAATCTTACTGTCTTTGTTATTTATTTTTGACAAACATGCATAAAGCGTTGTAGTCTTGCCGCTCCCAGTCGGGCCTGTTACAAAAATAATGCCATGGGGCTTTTTTATAAGTTTTTCAAGTATTACTAAATCAGAAGGCAATAGCCCAAGATTTTTCAGATTATAAAACACTGCTCCGCTTAAAATTCTAATATCCACGCTTTCTCCAAATTGAGTCGGCAATATAGATACTCTCAAATCTATCTCCTGCCCGACTACTTTAATCTTTATTCTGCCGTCTTGCGGAAGCCTGTGTTCTGCAATATCCAGATTAGACATAATCTTTATCCTGGAAACTATGGCCAATTTGAAATATGTTATATCCTGAGGGATAGATACATCGTACAAAATACCATCTACTCTATATCTTATTTTTATCTCGTCTTCATATGGCTCAATATGTATATCTGTAGCATTTTCTTTAACAGCCTGCGCCAGCATCTGATTAACAAATTTTACTATAGACGCATCCTGAGTCATTTCATCTATATTTTCTGTCCTGGATTTCTGTACAAGCAAATCTTTATCCAGCTCACCTGAGCCCATTATCTCTTCTATTGTTTCCGCTCCCAGGCCATAATGCTTTTTAATAGCTTCGGATATATCAGAAAAACTGGCAAGCACAGGCTGTACTTTAAAATCCAAAAATAAACTTATATCATCCAGAGTTCTTACATCCAGAGGATCTTCCATGGCAACAGTTAGAGTGTTATTTTCAAATTTTACCGGCATAACCTTGTAATGGCATGCAAATTATATTGAAGTTTTTAAGATTACAATATGGTATACCTATCTGCTTGGAAATAACAGGATACAGCTCTTCTTCTTTTATAAGGCCTAGTTTTATTAAAGCTGTTCCTAGAAAATTGCCTGTTTTTCTATGCTCATTCAAGCCAATTTCTAATTGTTCTTTAGTGATTAGATTTTTTTGGATTAGTATATCGCCTAAAAGATTTGTTTTATTGGAAGGCTGTGGTATCTTGTCCATTGATATAATCTTATCATAACTTACATGGTCTGACAATTATAAAATAAACATCCGGCTTCAAAGTTGCACTCCATAGAAAAAATTACCCTTATTGATGGCTATGATAAATACCTAAAATTTCCCTTTCTCAGAAGACTTTATAATATAGTTAGCTCTTAGATAAAAAATTCACATTCATTAGGCTAGCATTAACCTTGATACGTTGTAGTTGAGAGGGATAACCCTTCTTACTAGCTATTATAGTATATGTCCCAGATGGAACATTTTTAAACTGGTAACTTCCGTCAGAACCAGTAGTAGTTTTTGTAAGAGCTTTTGGTAAATATAAAATTACAGTTGCTCCTTCCAATGGTAACTGACGTCTTCCATTTACTGTATAGACCTTACCAGAGATACTGTATGCTTTAGCTGGTGTTTTGGCATTAGCGATATTGGAATAACCTGATTCTCCCTTTTCATTATACGCTTTTACCCTGTAGTAGTAGGTGGTGTTAGCATTGAGGTTGAGATTACTATAGGTTGTAACATCCTTACTTACTGTAGCTATCTGGCTCCAGTTTTTAGATACTGCATTAGGGTTAAGACTGCGTTCAATCTTAAAGCCAGTCTCGTTTTTAGAGTTATCCTGCCAGTTTAAGTCAATCTGGGTAGAATCAGATGCTGTAGCAGTTAAATTAGTTGGCGTAGCTGGTATAGAAATAGGCGTGGTAAAGCTCATATTAGCTCCATAAGATATTCCATCGTTATTTCGTGCTACAGCTCTAAAGTGATAAGTATTATTTGAACTCAGGCCAGTAATAGGAGCGTTAAAATCTCCTATGGCAGTCTTAGTTTGCAATGGAGTAGAGTTGCCATAATTAGCGTCAGTTCCATATTCAAACCAGACTTCTGCTGAGCTATCATTGCCTAATTTACCAAGAGCGCCATTTAAAGTAGCTTGTGTAGTTTGAATGCCCGTAGCAATGTTAGTGGTAACTTCAAGAGGTCTGTTTACATTGTTTACTGTTATGTTTATAGCCTCTTCTCCTATTAGAGCTCCGTCACTGACAGTAAAAGTTACTTTATATTCGCCTGACTGATTGTAATCGGGTGTCCATGTAAAGACACCCTGTATGTTAGGGTTGGAATATTTGGCTATACGTGGTAATATCTTAAACTCTGCGCCTTTTGGCAAGTTAATGGCTTTAAGGTCTCTAAGATTATCTCCATCAGGGTCTTTGGCTGATACTGTAAATTCAAGGGTGTCACCTCCATCAATGGATTTGTAGCCAATAGATGAGATTACAGGGGCTTGATTTACATCTTGTATATTTAAATTTACTGTGTTTTCTGTGTAGTTATCAGGTTTATCAACTTCTCTTACCAGGATAGTGTCTATTGGCATTTTATATGAATCATGGGTATTATCGTATGGGATATTT
>JAPLMC010000077.1 GCA_026387215.1 Candidatus Omnitrophota bacterium | reverse complement strand
TAATCTTAAGGCCCTTGTTTAAAAACGCGAGCTCCCTAAGCCTGTTGGAAAGAGTCTCGTAAGAGTATTCTATAGGGCAGTTAACAAAGATCTCTTTGTCTGCTTTAAATGTGACTGTTGTACCCGTCGTCTTTGCCTTGCCTACTACTGTAAGCTTTGAGGCGGTCCTTCCTTTTTCATATTCCTGATGATGGACTTTTCCATCTCTTTTTACTTCTACTTCAAGCCATTCGCTAAGCGCATTTACAACGCTTACGCCTACGCCGTGTAAGCCTCCTGACACTTTATAAGAACGGTGGTCAAACTTTCCTCCCGCGTGCAGTGTTGTCAACACCACCTCGACAGCTGGCTTTTTCTCGCCCTTGTGCATATCCACTGGTATGCCACGGCCATCATCCGCGACTGTAACGCTATTATCTACATGCACGGTGACGGTAATATTTTTACAATGCCCAGCCATTGCCTCATCTACAGAATTATCCACCACTTCATATACAAGATGGTGAAGCCCACGAGTGGATATATCACCTATATACATGGCGGGCCGTTTTCTGACCGCATCCACTCCTTCTAATACTTGTATAGTAGTTGCATCATACTTTTCTTGCTTTGGCATTTCTAATTTATCTCCCCTATCCTGAATCGTATATCTTCTATTTTCCCTTTTCCAAGAATTTTTTTCATGCTTTCCAGAATATTTTTCTTTTTTAAACTCAAAAAATAAAGCCAGGTTGAACTGTCAACTTCTATTGTAAGAATATTTTTTTTAATTGCAACTGGTTTTGTGTGAGAAATTGCTTTCGCTTCAATTGTATTTTGCCACGCTTGCACAATCTCTTCTATTGAGCCATGGGTTTTTGTGTCCAGTTTTTTTATTAACTGACTTATTATAAGACCTATTTCTTCTGGTTTTTTTCCTTTTTTTTTCATCATACAAGCTGCATTGGAAGAGCAAGATAGAGAAACCAATCTTCTATCCTTATTACAGCAGGCTTGTCCGGCCCAAAAATCTCCAGCGCTATTTCATCCTGCGGGATAACTTTCAATACATCCATTATATAATTCGGGTTAAACCCCACTGTGATCTCTTGTCCTTTATAAAGGGTGTCCATTTCTTCTCTGACTTCGCCTATATTCGGACTTGATTTCGAAACAACTATTTTATTTTTCAGAATCTCGAATTTTACAGACTGGGAGTCTTGCGTCGTGAGAAGCGCCGCTCTTTTTATCCCGTCCAAAAATTGGCTTCTTTGTATCATTATTTTTTCCTGCGGCTCTTTAGGCACAACCTGTTCATAGTTAGGAAAATCTCCCTCTATCAGCCTTGATATTATTGTTATATTTTTCAAATCAAATTTTACCTGGTTTTCGCTGAACACAATCTTGATATCACCCTCATCCCCCAAGATTCTATTTAACTCATAAATAGTTTTTGACGGGATAATAATAGCTTTGTTTAGTCCATCTTTTTCTATGTCTTTTTTCACAAGGCTAAGTCTTTTACCATCCGTTGTAACTATTGTTAGTTTTTTGCCTTTAAATAAAAATAGTGAGCCGTTTAAAACATATCTTGTATCGTCATGAGACATTGAAAAATGCGTCATATTAATCATACTCTTTAAAACACTTTGCTTTATTACAACACTTGGCTCGTCTTTAAATTCCGGTAATTTTGGAAACTCTTCTTTTGGTAACCCTATTATTTTAAAAAAACATTTACTACATTTTATAACCATTGCGTTATTTTTCATAGTACTAATAGATATATCTTCATCTGGTAATTCTTTTATAATATCACTAAACCTTTTAGCAGGTACAGTTATAGCGCCTTCTTCTTCAATATCTGTTTCAAGTACTGATGATATACCTATATCTAAATCCGTACTTGTTAAAATAACTTTATTTTTTTCTGCTTCTATGAGAATATTTGAAAGTATAGGTAGACTGTTTTTTGAAGATATTATGTTTTGTACGTGCTGTATGTTTTTTAAAAAAGTTTGTTTTAATATTTTAATCTTCATTGATTCTCCCCTATTTTCTATTATCTAATTCAATTTAAAAATAGTAGAACTAGATAGTAAGCGCTGTAGATAAGTTGATAAGTTTGAAACCCAAGTTTAATATTATAGTTATGAAATAAAAATAATCCACAAAAAAATAAAAATAATCCACAATGTTAACTTTTTATGTCTAGCATTAGCTTTTGTATCATATTTTTCACATTCTGGTTCTTTTTGAGGTCAAGTCCTACTTTATCGCATGCGTGTATTACTGTCGAATGGTCTCTGCCGCCAAAATGTCCTCCTATTTCCGGCAATGTTAGGTCTGTCATTTCTCTTGCTAGGTACATGGCCACATGCCTGGGATAAGCAACTTGCCTAGTTCTTTTTTTTGTTTTCATGTCAGGTATTTTAATATCAAAATATTCAGCCACTTTTTTTTGGATAAGTTCCATAGTTATTTTTTTAGAACCCTCAACACAGGCGTCTTTTAGGATATTTTTAGCTAACTCCATAGTTATTTTTTTATTTTCCAGTGCAGAGTATGCGATTAGTTTTATAAGAACTCCTTCCAGCTCTCTTATGTTGGTTTTTATATTTTCCGCAATGAAGTAGAGAATATCATTAGGAAGCTTTGAGCCATTGCGTTCCGCCTTTTTTTTAAGTATAGCTATGCGGGTTTCAAAATCCGGTAGTTGTACGTCTGTAACAAGGCCCCATTCAAATCTGGAAATAAGCCTTTCTTCCAAACCAGGGATTGTTTTTGGAGCGCGGTCACTTGAAAGAACGATTTGTTTATGCGCGTCGTATAGTGCGTTGAATGTGTGAAAAAATTCTTCCTGAGTAGCTTCTTTGCCGGCTATAAAATGTATATCATCAATCAAAAGCACATCTACGCTTCTATATTTCTCCCGGAATTTTTGAGTGGTCCTGTTTTGTATGCCGCTTACGAGTTCATTTGTAAAGCTTTCGCTTGTTGTGTAAAACAATTTTAGATTTCCATGCATCTCAGAAATATAATGACAAGCTGCCTGCATAAGATGAGTTTTGCCTAGGCCTACTCCGCCATATATAAACAAAGGGTTGTAAGCTTTTGCAGGCGCTTCTGCGATAGCGAGAGTCGCGGCATGAGCGAAGCGGTTTGAAGAACCAACTACGAAACCTTCAAATGTATATTTTGGGTTCAGGTAAAAAGGTTTTTTCTGAGCTATTTTTTCAGGAGGCGCAGCTTGAGCATAACTTGTAGAGCCAGCCGATTTTGGTAATTCCCCCTCTTTTACCTCGAATTTTACAGGCAAAACCTTGCCAAGAGTTTTTAATATGGCAATATTTAATATGTCTCTGTAATGGTCATAGATCCAGTCTTTGAAAAAATTAGATGGAACCTGAATAATTAAAAAGTCTTCTGTAATAGAAGCAAGTTTTGTCTGAGTAAGCCAGTTTTCAAACGCTTGCTCTCCTATTTCCTGTTTTACGTATTCCAGAATTTTATCCCAAAGATTAGCTAAGTCAAAAGACATAATTTGTCCACAATTTTTCCACATTATAGCAGTCTCTCTTTTATTTTTCAAGATAAATCTTTTTAACTAAGCACAGTAGCCATGTTTATATATCAAAAACAGCCGTTGTTTCTGTTGTTCTAAGAAAAGTCAGCCTACAAATTTTGCCTAGGATGGGATTTTTCTTGACGAAAACAAGCTTTATGTTATAATAAACTACTTAAAGTGAGGATAAAATGAAAAAACATCTTACCAGGAAAAGTCTTAGAAAAGGCAAACGCAAGCACGGATTTAGAGCCAGAATGTCAACTTCTACAGGCAGGAGAGTTATAAGGCGTAGACGACAAAAGGGCAAACGTAAGCTCACGACTTAATGAACGCAAACTCTTTTTCAAAAAAAGAGAGCCTAAAAAAAAGTGGGGCTATTAAGGCTGTTCTTGATAATGGTATTTGTCTTAGAGCTAAATCAGTCAATATCTATATCCTTAAAAAGCCAGGTTTTGGTTTTAACAAAGCGGCGTTTATCTGCAAAAAAGCTCTGCACCAAAAAAAATCTGTATTAAGGAACAGGGTAAGAAGAGTCCTGAGAGAAGCTTATAGAAAAACAAAATATATTTTACCAATCGGGCATGATATTGTTATAGTAGGTACTAGCATTAATCAAAAAACCCTATCAGTTAAAATAGAAAGAGAAATTTCAGATGTTTTTAAAAAATATAGTAAAAAATAGTATTATTTTTTATCATAACTATATATCTTCATTGATGTTGTGTCAATGTAGATTTTACCCTTCTTGTTCTCAATATACGCTTGTGGCGGTAGAGGATAAAGGCGTTGTTTTAGGCCTACTAAAAGGCTTGGAAAGGATTATGCGCTGTAACCCGTTTTCTAAAGGCGGGTACGATCCGTATAAATAAAAATCTATGGAAAAGAAAGTTTTATTAGCAGTTACGCTCTCTATCGTTGTAATATTAGTTTATCCAATAATTCTTGCCAAAATAAACCCTGATTTGGCCAACCAAACTCAAAAGTCCCAACTTATTCAAAAACAAGTAGTTGTAGAAAAAAATATAGATAATACAACAAAAGAAACAGAGCTTGTAAATGAATTACCTTCAAGCGCTATAACAGCAAATTTAACCACTGATCAGTATGTTTTTGATTTAACTAATATAGGTGGGTCAATCAGCAGAATTTTAATAAAAGATTCTAAAAGAAAAAGCGACATAACTATTGTTACAAAAGCAATAAATTTAGCAGGTATTTTATCAGTTGAAGGAAAGGGTATGTTGTCAGGCATGTCTTTGCAACCATTTATAATATATAAGGATACAAAAACATTTTTATTGGAAAATAAAGATCTGAAATTAGAAAAAAATATTTCTTTTTTAAAAGATAAATATGGTCTGGATACAGTTATAAAAATTACAAATAAAACTACGCAAAATCAGGATCTAACTTTTGATATTACAGTTGCTTCCAATATATCAAAGAGCGAAATGGCTGAAGCGAGATATATAGAACTTGATATTCATTATAAAGATGGGACTACTAAAAAATTAACCGGCAATAAGTTATTAGAAAACAATAAGTTATATAAAAATGATATAGAATGGATTGCTCTTAAAAATAAATATTATTCAATAATAGCAAAACCTAATTTTGATTCAAAAGGCGTGTTTATAAAAAATATTGCTAAGGAACCAACTATTGGATTCATAATAGAAGACGATAAAATTGCGCCAGGCAACGTAAAAGAATATAAAATAAATTTTTTTATAGGGCCTATGGAAATAAAAGAACTTGAAAAAATTGATTCAAGTTTTACAAAAGCATTAAATTTCGGGTTTCTCACAAGCATAAGCCTGATCCTGTTAAGCATACTGCAATTCTTTTATTCTATTTTTCACAATTACGGCGTATCAATACTGTTGCTTACTATTTGTATTAATCTGTTTTTATATCCTCTTACTTTTAAAAGCTTAAAATCAATGCAGAAACTCCAAGAGTTGCAGCCGCATATAGAAAAAATCCGACAGGAAAATAAAGATAATCCCACCAGATTAAATAAAGAAATAATGGAACTTTATCGACGATATAAAGTGAATCCTATGGGTGGGTGTTTGCCTATGGTTTTACAAATGCCGGTTTTTATAGCGCTTTATAATACATTATCCCGTTCAGTAGAGCTTAAAAACTCGCCTTTTCTTTGGATAAAAGATCTTTCTATGCCAGATGCGTTTTTTCCTTTAGGATTCAGCATTCCTTTCTTGGGCAGCGCTATAAATTTATTGCCAATTTTAATGATTGGTGCTATGATATTACAACAGAAGATATCTCAATCTACCACAGGTTCTAGTCAGTCAGAACAACAAAGGCTTATTGCAAATATTATGCCTATAATGTTTGGGTTCATATTTTATTCTTTACCGTCGGGGTTGGTATTGTATTGGCTTACAAGCACTTTAGTTACAAGTTCTATGCAGTTTTTTATGTTTAAGAAAACTACCTAAATTATATGGAAAATAATATGCTAAATCAAGATGAGATTGAAGTAGAAGCGAAAACTGCACAGGAAGCTATAAAAATAGCTTTGTTCAAGTTGAAAGTTAAAAAATCGGAAGTAGAGATTTCTGTGCTCAGAGAAGAAAATAAAGGATTATTTAGTATGCAAGGCTCTAAATTAGCTAAGGTTAGAGTAAAAAAGATACGGTAGACGATACGGTATACGATACTGTTATGATACGGTTTGATACGCTTAATGAGCAGACAATTTTAGATGTTTCACGTAAAACATTTGTCCCTCACCCGCCACAGAAACAATGGCAGGCTCGGGATAAATTCGTCCGCTAAAGAACTGTGGCGGACTCATTTAATGGGTAAAATAATATCGGTTTGCAATCAAAAAGGTGGGGTTGGGAAAACCACGACAGTTGTTAATCTTGGGTATTATCTTGCTCATAAAAATAAAAATGTATTGATAATAGATCTTGATCCGCAGGCAAATGCTACTAGTGGCTTAGGGCTTGACAAATCAAAAATAGAAAAAAGTATATATGACATATTAGTTAATAATTTGAGAGCAAGCGAAACAATGCAGGAAATAGGCATGCCTCAATTAAAAATAATACCATCAAATATTAATCTTACAGGCGCTGAGATAGAATTAGTAAGCTTTATGAACAGAGAATATAAATTAAAGCAAGCGCTTAAAGAAATCGTAAATGAATTTGATTTTATACTAATAGATTCTCCGCCGTCTCTTGGAATATTGACCTTGAATAGTCTAGCAGCTTGTAATTCTGTGTTGATTCCAATGCAATGCGAATATTATGCATTGGAAGGCTTGAGCCAGCTATTGACTACAATTAATTTGGTAAGAGAGAATCTTAATAAAGATCTTGAAATACAAGGCGTCTTGTTAACAATGGCTGATTATAGAACAAATCTTACATCTGAGGTTATAAATGAAGCAAAGAGGTTTTTTAAGGAAAAAGTGTTTAAAACAATTATACCACGTAGCATAAAGTTAAGCGAAGCTCCTGGGTTTGGGAAACCAATACATCTTTATGATAAACATTCAATAGGAGCTAAAACATATCTTTCTTTAGCCAATGAAATACTCGGAGAGAACATAACAGAGGATATAAATCAAATTGCTATGCAACAAACAATATTAGAGTAGTGGAGTGGATGTCAATAAGTTTTACGCAGTATGAAAAAGAGGTAAACATGGAAAAAAGAGCTCTTGGTAGAGGCTTAGCAGCTTTGATACCTGAAAAACAAATAACTGGTAATATGCAAACACTGGAATCAAATATGCAGCAAGGCATAATTAATATCCCAATAGAAAAAATAAAAGCAAATAAATATCAGCCAAGAGAAGAATTCAACCAAGAGACATTAGATGATCTTGCAGTTTCTATTAAAGAAAAAGGGTTTATTCAACCTGTTTTAGTGCGCTTGAAAGATGACGAGTATGAACTAATAGCAGGAGAAAGGCGGCTTAGAGCTGCAAAACAAATTGGCTATAAAGAGATTCCAGCCATTATTAAAGAAGCAAGCGATCTGGATTCTTTAGAGCTTTCTATTATAGAAAATATTCAAAGAGAAAATTTAAATCCAATAGACCAGGCAAAGGCGTATAAAAGACTACAAGAAGAGTTTAACATGACGCAAGAAAAAGTAGCCGATACTATTGGGAAAGATAGAGCAACAGTAACGAATATTATAAGATTGTTAAATTTGCCTGTTAAAATTCAAGAGTATGTTTCACGTGGAACCATTTCAATGGGTCATGCTAGAGCAATGCTAAGCTTAGATAAAGAATCAGAGCAAATTAGACTATGCACCAAGGTAATAAAAGATGACCTATCTGTAAGAGAAACAGAGAGTTACGCAAAAAATATGACCTTTAACAGGCCTAAAGCTAAAACAATTGACAAAGACCCAAATCTTAATTCAATAGAGCAGGAATTAAGAGAAATATTTGGAACAAAGATAAAAATTTTAAAATCTAAAAAAGGCGGTAAAATAGAAATAGAATTTTATTCTGATATGGATATGGAAAGAGTGCTAACTCTTTTAAAATCAAATAGATAGAAACAACTTGACAAAAGTTACATTGTTAGTTTGTCAAGTTTATGGAGATGGAAAAATATGAATCAGCAGGCATTAATTTTGATTAAACCGGATGGATTGAAGAAATCTTTAACAGGCAACATATTGGCTAGGCTTTCTGAAACAAAACTTGAAATTGTGGCAGCTAAAATGGTCAGGGTTTCCAGGGAGCTTGCTGCTGAACACTACAAGCATATGAAAGACAAGCCGTTTTTTGAAGATCTTCTTAAGTATATACAAGGAGAGTTACATGATAGGCGTAAAGTTATGGCAATGGTCTATTGGGGCGAAGATGCTATCACAAAGATAAGGCAGCTTGCTGGCTCAACAAATCCCGAAGAAGCAGACCCTACGACTATCAGAGGCTCGTACGGTAGAATTACCACAAAAGGCCTTTATGAAAATGTTTTACATACCTCATCCAATGAGCCGGAGGCAGAAAGAGAAATAAAACTTTGGTTTCAGCCAGACGATATAATAGTGGATTTGTATCCAACTAAGGTAGTGGATGTCAAGGTAGAGAAAAGACGCGTTTGGGCATAAAATAATTACAAATAGTGCATTAGGGTAAACATGATAAAAAGCATGACAGGTTTTGGAAAAGGTGAAGCAAAAAGTAAATCAGGCGTTTTTACCGTAGAACTGCGCACTGTAAATCATAGATATTTTGACCTTTCTTCTAAAATCCCTAATAGCTTTATGCTTTTAGAAGACAGAATAAAAGAGTTGCTCAATAAAGATATAAAAAGAGGAAAGGCAAATCTTTTTCTTTCACATCGTTCCCTGGAAAAAGAATCAGCGTCTATAACATTTGATAAAAAGACGATAGATAAGTACCGCAAGATACTTTCCGAAATTAAAAAACGCGCAGGCATAACAGAAGAAATTAAATTATCTCATATACTTTCTTTCACAGACGTTATTGTCCACGAGCAGAAGAGCCTTGATATAAATGCTGTATGGGTCTCTGTAAAAGAGGCGGTTGTTAAAGCAGCGGCTGAATGCAACAAAATGAGAGAGACCGAAGGAAAAGCACTCTATAAAGATTTCTCCGTGAGGATGACAAAGATTTCAATCTATGTCGACGATATATCAGGCCTGGCCCCTTTAGTGGTGGAAGAATATAAACGCAAACTGGATGCCAGGATAAAAGATATTGTAAAAAATAATATAATAGACAATGCTAGGCTAGAGACTGAACTAGCTTTGTTCGCGAAACAATGCGACATATCAGAAGAGATCACTCGCATAAAAAGCCATCTGGAAGGCTTTAAAAAAGCCATTGCCATAGGCGAAGAAGCGGGCAGAAAACTGGATTTTATATTGCAGGAATTAAACAGAGAAATTAATACTCTAGGCGCAAAAGCAAACGATATAAAAATATCCAGAATAGTCATAAATATAAAAAGCGAATTAGAAAAAATGCGGGAACAAGCGCAAAACGTGGAATAAATAACGATAAAAGGTAGAGGACTAATTGTTATGAAAAGAAAAGGCATTCTCTTTATAATCTCTGCTCCGTCAGGCTCAGGCAAAACAACGCTTTGCACCAGGCTTGTGGAATCTGTCGACAGCCTATACAGATCTATTTCTATGACTACCAGGCCGCCGCGGCCCGGAGAGCAAGATGGCATGGATTATATCTTTATCGAAAAGCCGGAATTTTTAAAACGCCAGAAAAAAAATGAATTTCTAGAATGGGCGAAGGTCTTTGGCGAATATTATGGAACTCCCAAAAAACATATACTGCATATGCTAAAAAGAGGCAGCGATGTTTTATTGAGCATAGATGTCCAGGGCGCTATGAAAATAAAACGGCTTAAATTAGACGCTGTTTATATATTCATACTGCCGCCGTCTCTTGAAATGCTCAGAGAAAGGCTCGTTAACCGTTCGACAGACTCAAAAAAGGCAATTTGCGAAAGGCTAAATGTCGCCAAAAAAGAAGTGGCGTGCAGTCATAAATACGACTACGCGATCATAAATAACAAACTGGAACTGGCTCTTGACAGCTTGAGGGCTATTATTATTGCAGAGAGATGTAAAACAGGAAGGAGTTAAGATGGCTTACATGCCAGTAGAAAAGATATTTAAAGAGTCGGACAGTATTTTTAAAATTACAATACTTGCCGCTAGGCGCGCAGTTGAACTTAATAACGGAGCCAAGAAATTAATAGACACTGCAACCTCCAAGTTTTCCACCATTGCCTTAGAAGAAATAGCTGCTGGAAAAATAAAGTACAAAATAAAAGAAGCAAAATAGCAGAAAGTTGAGATTTAGTTTTAACCTAATTGTTATGAAAAATAAAAATATTATCATAGGTATTACTGCCAGTATCGCTTGTTATAAAGCTTTGGATGTTATAAGCGCTCTTCGCAAGCAAGATATCCAAGTAACAGTGGTTCTGACAAAAGAAGCAGAGGAATTTATAAGGCCTATTTTATTTCAGGCAGTGTCGGGCAACAAGGTTATAACGCACGATATGTTTAATGTTCCTGAAAAATGGGATTCAGGCCATATTTCGCTAGCTGAAAAAGCGGATTGTATAGCCATTATACCGGCTACAGCAAATATTATCGGGAAAATAGCAAATGGCATATGCGATGACATGCTTACGTGCGCGATCTGCGCTACAAAAGCCCCGATTTTATTAGCTCCGGCAATGAATGAAGCAATGTATAATAATAAATTGGTTCAGAAAAATATAAAAGAACTTAAAAACGCAGGATATAATTTTACAGGGCCTGTTAAAGGCATGTTAGCATGCGGCAAAGAAGGCATGGGCCATATACAGGACACGCAAGTTATCATAAAGGAAGTGAAAAATTTATTAGGATTATAATAACCGCAGGCCCAACTCAAGAACCTATAGACCCTGTGAGATTTATTTCAAACCAATCCACCGGGCATATGGGGTACAAAATAGCAGAAGAAGCGCTTAAAAGAAAACATAAGGTCATTCTTATAAGCGGCCCCACAAACCTTATTCCGCCCAGGGTGGATAAGGTTATTTTTATAAAAACAGCGGATGAGTTATTGAAAGAACTCAAGCAAAATATACGTTATGCAGACTGTCTTATTATGTGCGCTGCTGTAAGCGATTTTAAAGCGCAAAAAATCGCTAATAAAAAAATAAAAAGAAAAGGTAAATTAACCATTGTTTTGGTACCTAATAAAGATATATTGCATGAATTAGCAAAACATAAAAAACATAAGCTATTTATAGGTTTCAACTTAGAAACATCCGAATTAGTTAAAAATGCCAAATTAAAACTTAAATCTAAAAATTTGGATATTATAGTAGGAAACAGATTGACAAAATATCATAACCCTTTTGGTAATAAAAAGTTAGATATATATTTAATACATAAAAATGGAGATATAATGAAAATAAAGAATAAGAACAAAGCTTTTATCGCCCATGTTTTACTTGACAAAATAGAAGAATTGAGGTATTTTTAAAAACGTGTAGCAGTGTTTACTAAAGCTACGCGTTTTTTGTCTTATAGATTCATTAAAGGCGACGTAGCCAAGGGGGAAGGCAGGAGTCTGCAAAGCTCTTATTCACCGGTTCGATTCCGGTCGTCGCCTCCGATTTTCGCTTTTAGCGAAAATCATCCCGAGCGACAAAAAAGCCAAATGCCTCAGAAAAGAAAAGATTTAAAAATCAGCGGGCCTGATTTGTGGTATTTAGTCGGCTTAATCGCAAGTGATGGATGTTTATCATCCGATGGCAGGCATATTGATATAACTTCTAAGGATTTCGAATTTTTATCAAGCATAAAACAGAGATATGGTTTTACAAACAAAATTGGCAATAAGTATAATACTATTGGACAGTTGAATTACCATCTTCAATTAGCCAACAGGTCATTCTACGAATTTTTATTATCAATTGGCTTAACACCAAGAAAATCTTTGGTAATAGAATCTGTTAACGTGTCTTCTAGTAATTTCTGTGATTTTTTAAGAGGCTTGATTGACGGCGATGGCGGTATACAGAAATGGATTCATCATAGCAATAGAAGAGAACAGTGGAATTTACGGATAGCATCTGGCTCAAAGAAATTTTTAATCTGGATTCAAAACGAAATAGAGAAAATTATAGAAGTTAAAGGGAAGCTTTATGCACAAGGAGAAAACATATTTGTATTAAAATATGGAAAAATGGCCGCAAGAATCATTGCAAATAAATGTTATTACGAAAATTGTTTTGGGCTTAGAGGAAAAGTAAAACTTGCTCTGGAATGTATAAATTCTTATAAGGGTTGGGAGAGAAGTAAAACAATAGAATTTTTAAAAACATAAAGTTATTGCCGGGGTGTTGGAACTGGGAGACAATATGGACTTAAAATCCATTGGCCCGTAAGGGCCGTGAGGGTTCGAATCCCTCCCCCGGCACCAAATTCGCCAAAGACGGAAGGTCAGAGAGTGGGCGGTTGGCGCAGCTTGGTTAGCGCGCCACGTTGACATCGTGGAGGTCGCTGGTTCGAGTCCAGTACCGCCCACCACGTTATTTTATAATTGCCAACTATTGGCTTAAGATTAAAAGGCAAAGATGACAAACAATTTAGACGCTTTACGACACAGTTGTTCGCATATAATGGCAGATGCTGTAAAAAGGCTTTTTCCTGACGTGCATCTTGCCATAGGCCCTGCTATTGAAGAAGGCTTTTATTATGATTTTGATAAAAAAGAACCTTTTCAGCCAGAGGATTTGTCTGCGATAGAGAGTCTAATGGCGGATATTATAAAAGAAAATTCGGAATTTAAAAGAGAAGAAATTACTAAAAAAGAAGCGTTGAAGTTATTTGTAAAAGAGCCTTATAAATTAGAACTTATAAATAAATTAGAAAGCGATACAATTTCTATTTATACTCACGGTAAATTTGTGGACTTATGCAAAGGGCCACATGTAAAAGCTACTGGAGATATAAAAGCATTTAAACTATTGAGTATCGCAGGGGCGTACTGGCACGGTATTGAAACAAACCCAATGCTTCAGAGAATATATGGCACGTGCTTTGAAACCAGTGCAGGTCTTCAAGAGTGACTTGTATTTTATCATCCAAAAGGCGCTCTCTTGAGGATGATGATAGAAGACTATGAGAAAAAAGAACATCTAAGAAGAGGTTACCAGATTGTAATGGGGCCGCATATTTTAAAATCAGATATATGGGTCACATCAGGCCATTATGAATATTACAAAGATAACATGTATATATTTAAAGTAGATGGAGATGAGTATGCCATAAAGCCAATGAATTGCCCAGGGCATATGTTGATCTATAAATCAAAGATGCGCAGTTATAGAGACTTGCCGATACGCTATTTTGAGCTAGGCAATGTTTACAGGCGCGAGAAAACAGGTGTACTACATGGGCTCTTAAGAGTAAGAGGCTTTACGCAAGACGATGCTCATATATTTTGTTTGCCTGACCAACTGGAGCAGGAAATAGTTAAGATAATAGATTTTGTAATAGACACAATGAAGGTTTTTGGCTTTAAGGATTACAAAATAGCGCTTTCTACAAGACCGCCAAAATCTATTGGTACGGATGAGATTTGGACCCAGGCTACAAACGCTCTTAAAAAATCACTGGAATTAAAAGACATGAGTTATGAAATAAATGAAGGTGAAGGAGCGTTTTACGGCCCAAAGATAGATATAATGGTAAAAGACGCTCTTGGAAGGCCATGGCAATGCGCAACAGTCCAGTGCGATTTTGCATTGCCAGAAAGATTCGACCTTACGTATATTTCCGCGGGCAGTAAAAAAGAACGGCCTGTAATGCTTCATAGAGTAATATTAGGCAGTATGGAACGGTTTATAGGAACTCTTATAGAACATTATGCAGGAGCGTTTCCTGTGTGGCTAGCGCCAGTTCAGGTTCTTGTGATACCAATCACTGATCGCGTGCATGATTATGCGGATAGTATTTTTAAATTATTGCAGGATGAGGATATTAGGGTAGAGGTGGATAAAAGAAACGAAAAACTACAGTATAAAATAAGAGAGGGCGAGTTAAATAAAGTTCCTTATATGCTAATAATTGGAGACAAGGAAAAAGAAGCTGGCACAGTTTCGCTTCGCGCTAGAAAAGAAGGCGACAAAGGCGCGATTAAAATAGAGGAGTTCCTAAGGAGCGTCAAAGAGGAAATTAAAAACAGAAGCTAATATCTGGTGCGTGGCACCGAAATTCAAGGAGGTGGTTTGTATTTCAAAAGATCTAAGAATTAATCAAAGAATACGCGTAAAAGAAGTTAGGCTCATAGGCCCTGAAGGAGAACAGATGGGCATTGTAAATACCCAGGACGCATTGCAAAAGGCAGAAGAATCTGGACTTGACCTTGTTGAAGTTGCTGGGCAAACAGCCCCGCCTGTTTGCAGGATAATGGATTACAGCAAATACAAATATGAGCAGGAGAAAAAAGAAAAAGAAGCGCGTAAACACCAGAAAACAATACATCTGAAAGAAATAAAGATGAAACCTAATATAGAAGAACATGATTATCAGGTTAAGCTTCATCATTTGAAGCGATTTTTGGAAAGAGGAGATAAGGCAAAGCTTACAATGATATTTAGGGGCAGAGAGATGAGTCATATGAGCATAGGGAAAAAAATTATGGATAGGGTTATTTCCGATCTGAATGAAGTCGGGGAAGTGGAAAAAGGCCCAATGATGGAAGGCAGGTCCATTATGATACATTTTATGGCCAGACCGTCAATTGGCGTAAAGAATACCAAGGAGAAGGAAAATGCCTAAATTAAAGACAAACAAGGGCGCTAGAAAAAGATTAAAAATTACAAAAAATGGCAAGCTTATGAGGTATAAGCCGGGTAGGCGCCACATTCTCACATCTAAATCTTCGAAAAGAAAAAGAAAGATGAGACGGTGTGTGGAAGTGCTTGGCATGGAAGCAAAGATAACTAAAAAGTTGTTACCATATGGCTAAAGAGCAAAAGGGTCCCTCGCGACAATATGTGAACATAGAGTCACTCGGGATCAAATTTTGTTTCGTCCCGCCCTTTTAGGACGGGTTCACCAAGAAGGCTCGCTAAAAAAGGGCGGGGCTTCGCAAAATTTGGGAGGTATTAAAAATGTCACGCGCAAAATACGGGCCAGCATCTAGGGCTCGCAGAAAAAGAGTTTCCAAGATGGCGAAAGGCCAGCGTGCCGGAAGAAGTAAATTGCATAGGATAACGGTGGAATCCGTGAAAAAAGCTCTTATGTATGGCACTAGGGACAGGCGCGCCAAAAAAGGCACATTCAGAAGATTGTGGATTCTTAGGATTTCCAATGCCTGCAAAGAATTAAATATATCATATTCTAAATTTATGAAAGGCCTTAAAGACGCAAAGATAGGTCTTAATAGAAAAATCCTTGCAGATATGGCTGTGAATGACAGCCAGGCGTTTAAGAAGTTAGTAGAAAGCGTTGGTAAAAAATAACTTTTTTGACGCAAAGAATTTATTCATAGCGAAACTAGGACGCTTGTTCAAAAAATAATATTGTTCAAATGGACAGATTAGCTTATTGTGTAAGCTCAGTAAAGAGTTACAAGAATTATGTTTAAACTACAACCTGCACAATTAGTTGCTATAAGTTTTTTTGCGGTGATTCTTATAGGTGGTGCTGTGTTATCTCTTCCTATGAGCGCACAATCAGGACATTATATAAATCCTATAGACGCTTTTTTTACTGCTACAAGCGCTACATGCGTTACAGGTCTTGCTGTAAAAGATATCGGAAAAGATTTTTCTATATTTGGACAAATAATCGTATTGTTTTTAATACAAATAGGCGGTCTTGGCATTATGACGCTATCCACGTTTTTTGCTATTATAATCGGCAGAAGACTTACCCTAAGAGAAAACGTTATAATGAAAAATGCGCTGGACAGGCATAGCACGGAAGAGCTCAAGAGATTAATTATATATATACTTTTTATTACTTTCATAATAGAAGCTATGGGTACGCTATTACTGTGGCCTAAATTTGGCAATCTTTATTATGCAATATTTCATTCCGTGTCCGCATTTTGCAATGCAGGGTTTTCTCTTTATACAAATAATTTGGAAAATTACAAAAGTGATACGGTTGTGAACATGACTATAATGACCTTGATAATACTAGGAGGCTTGGGATTTGTAGTGTTAGTAGATATAGGGAGGTTTTTTAGGAATTTTTTTATGGGTAGTTTTTTTAAAAGAAAACATTACAGCATAAATCTTTTCTCAAAAGTAAATCTGCAGACAAAAATAGTGGTGGTTGGATCTTTTGCGTTGATTATTTTAGGCGTAACTATGTTCTTGTTTTTAGAGAACGGCAAAACTCTATATGGCCTTGGCATAAAAGATAAACTGCTTGTATCTTTTTTCCAGTCTGTTACCTCAAGAACAGCTGGTTTTAATACGGTAGCTATAGGAAATCTTGCGAGCCCTACATTGTTTTTTATTATCATACTTATGTTTATAGGAGCTTCCTCTGGTTCTACAGGGGGAGGCATTAAGGTAAATACCATGGGCATTCTTATAGGAGGAGCCTGGAGTATGATGAAAAACGGGGACAACATGTATCTTTTTAAAAAAACTATTCCTAAGGATATTTTTAGAAGATGCGTTATGATAGCTGGCCTTGCAGGAGCGTGGCTTGTGATATTTACCATGCTTTTGAGTTTTGTAGAAGCAGACAAAGAAACAATGCCTAATTATTTTTTGAAAATATTTTTTGAAGTTACATCTGCGTTTGGCACAGTGGGGCTTTCAACAGGCATTACTTCTATTTTAAGCTCTTTTGGAAAATTTATTTTAATGGTAACTATGTTTGCCGGTAGGATAGGCCCATTAACGCTTGCGTTGGCAATGGCTATTAAAGAAGACAAAGCTTTTTATAAATATCCAGAAGAAAAAATAATGGTAGGCTAAAAAAACTTTAAGTCGCAGAAGGAGAAGATAAAATGAGACAATTTGCAGTGATAGGCCTTGGAAGGTTTGGATTAAGCGTTGCTAAGACATTGACCGAACAGGGTTGTCAGGTTCTGGCTATTGATAAGGACGAAGCATTAGTCCAGAATGCATCTGAATTTGTAACAGAAGCGGTGCAGGTGGATTCTACCGATGAAAAGTCGCTGAAAGCTGTCGGGATAAAAAATGTGGATGTAGCAGTAGTAGGTATAGGCACAAATCTGGAAGCGTCAATCCTTACCACTCTTACTTTAAAAGAAATGGGTGTGAAGGAAATAGTTTCGCGCGCTGTCACAGAGGAGCATGGCAAAGTGCTTGAAAAAGTAGGAGCTACAAAAGTAGTGTTTCTTGAGAGAGATATGGGCATGAGAGTGGCGAATTCTCTTATATCCCCCTCTATAATTGAGCATATATATCTTTCTCCGGAATTTAGCATAATGGAAGCTATGGTGCCACAGGATTTTATAGGCCAATCAATAGGGCATCTTGATATAAGGGCTAAATATGGCCTTACCATAATAGGTGTTAGAAAAACAGATCAGCCGAGCGATAAAATATGTGAGCTTAATATATCCCCCAAAGCAGACTATGTAATAAAACAAAGGGATGTTATGATATTGCTTGGCTCAAACGAAAACTTGGAAAAGTTCAAGCAAATAGACAAATAATTGCATAAATTGTTACGCAAAATATCCCTCGCGGCACATAGCATAGATAGAGCCGCTCGGGATCAAATCTTGCTAGCAAAATTTGAGGGGGTAAGATGAAATTTATAGATAAGTTAAAAGACATAGAAAAGATAGCTGTAAAAGACATATCAGATTCTTCTAATATTGAAGAATTGGAAAATGCCAGGGTTAAATATCTAGGCAGAAAAGGCATTGTAACAGACGCCTTTAAAGGCATAAAAAGTGTTCCTAAAAAAGATAAGCCTGAAGCAGGAGCGTTTATTAATAAATTAAAACAAAAAATAACTATTTTAATAGAAGAAAAGGAAAAAAGTTTTAAATCGAAAGAATCTGCGGTTTTTGAAAATAATGACATTACTTTGCCTGGCATAAAAAGAGAACTGGGACATGTGCATCCTTTGGTGAAAACAACGCAAGAAATAATAGAAATTTTCGGGAAGATGGGTTTTAAAGCAGTAGAAAGCCCAGAGATAGAGACAGAATATTATAATTTCGAAGCGCTGAATATACCGAAAAATCATCCTTCGAGGGAAACTTTTCATACGTTTTATATTGAGAACGGGAATCTCCTAAGAAGCCAGACTTCCACTAGCCAGATACGTGTTATGGAAAAAGAAAAGCCACCAATACAGGTTATACACGCTGGAAAAGTTTACAGGCCAGACGCAGTTGATGCCAGTCATTCTTTTATGTTTTATCAGATAGAAGGTTTTATGGTAGATAAAGGAATCCAATTTTCAGATCTTAAAGGGGTCCTGGAAAGATTTGCAAAAGAATATTTTGGAGACAATGTTAAAATGAGGTTTAGGCCGCATTTCTTCCCTTTTACAGAGCCTTCCGCAGAAGTTGATATATCATGTTTTATTTGCCAAGGCAAGGGCTGTAGGGTTTGTTCTTACAAAGGGTGGCTTGAGGTGCTTGGCTCAGGCATGATAAATCCACGAGTTTTTGAATTTGTAAAAATAGACCCAGCAGTTTATACAGGTTTTGCATTTGGTATGGGCGTGGATAGGATCTGTATGTTGAAATATGGCATTGATGATATTCGTTTATTATACGAGAATGATGTAAGATTTTTAAAACAGTTTTAACCAAAAAAACTGCGTAGGTTACTTACGGCAACCTACGCAGTTGAGGTGGTTTAAAATTTGGAGGGAGTTATGGAAAGACTCGGAAGATTTTTAGGTGCATTTTTTGGGGCATTTTTGTGCGTAGTGTTGCTTATGGGCATTTATAGTATGGCAGAAGACATTACGCTTACGACTTATTATCCTGCACCTTATGGCGCATATAATGAAATGAGCGTAAGCCAGGCAGTATCTACAAATAATACTACGAGCGCATTAATTGTTTCATCCACAGATAACGATACTTTAGCGCCAGTAATTTCTGCGAGTACAAGGCTGAATGGCTTGCTTTTAAACGCTAATGATGTAACATCTACGTATTATATTTTAAATGTTCGCTCAGGAGCTACAAGTAGATTTTATGTGAGGAATGACGGCTATGTTGGAATAAATAATACTGCCCCTACTTGTAATTTAGATGTTACAGGAACAGTAAACGCTACAACTTATTCAGCAGGCGGTACAGCTCCAGTTGCAGATGGAACATATATTGTAGGTGATAAGATAACTCCGATTACAGGAAATAACGGAACAATTACAGTTAAAGGCGGGATTATAACAGCAATTCAACAAGCAACTTAAGCAGGGCCATAAACAACAATGGGGGTTTTATGCGAGTAAGTTTTGATTGGTTAAAAGATTTTATGGAGTCAAAAATAGAAGCAGGTAAAGCGCAGAACTTTCTTACAATGGCAGGGCTTGAGATCACTTCTTTTTCTGATATAGAAGGCGATCATGTTATGGAAATAGAAGTTACACCTAACAGGCCTGATTGCCTTTCAGTCTTAGGCATTGCTAGAGAGCTTAGCGCAGCATCTGGGATTCCTGTAAAGCTACCCAATTCAGTTAAAAAGACTTTCATGAAAAAAGGCAGCGCTCAGGGCAATATAAAAATAGAGATATTAGATAAACATGCTTGTCCTCGCTATCTATGTCGGTTGTATCATGAAAAATGTTAAAGTCGGGCCTTCTCCTAAATGGCTGGTGCAGAGATTGAATGCCATGGGAGTGCGGTCTGTAAATAATATTGTTGATATAACAAATTATGTGCTTTTTGAATTAGGCCAACCTTTGCATGCATTTGATTTGGATAAACTCGAACAGAAAAAGATTATCGTAAGGCGCGCCAAAAAAGGCGAAAGCATTGTAACTATCGACGGAATTACAAGAGTCTTGGACCCTAATGTACTTGTTATAGCAGATGGCATTAGGCCTGTGGCTGTCGCTGGTATCATGGGCGGCAAAGATACGGAAATAACCAATACAACCAGAAATATTCTTATAGAGAGCGCTTGCTTTGACCCAATAGTGGTAAGAAAGGCTTGCAGGCAGTTAGGCTTGGCGTCAGAGTCAAGCTATAGATTTGAAAGAGGCGTTGACCAGGGCATGATATTTGCTTCTAGCGTCAGGGCCCAGGAATTGATTAAAGAAATAGCGCTTGGAAAACTTATAGGCAAAATAAGCGATGCAGGCTCTGGAATAGAAAAAGAAAAAAATATAACGTTTTCTCTTGATGAAGCAACCAGAATTTTAGGTATAAACATTAGCACGGAAAAA